>CALGEE010000254.1 GCA_937881525.1 uncultured Sphingomonadales bacterium
TATCAATATCATTGATACACCAGGCCACGTTGACTTCACGATTGAAGTTGAACGTTCGCTGCGCGTTCTTGACGGTGCGGTAGCGTGCTTCGACGGCGTTGCTGGTGTTGAGCCACAATCAGAAACCGTATGGCGTCAGGCCGATAAGTATGGCGTTCCGCGCATGTGCTTCATCAATAAGCTTGACCGCACCGGTGCGAACTTCAAATATTGCGTGCAGTCGATCATTGATCGTCTGGGTGCGAAGCCCGCAGTTTTGTACATCCCAATCGGCCTTGAAGCCGATCTAAAGGGTCTCGTTGACCTTGTGCACAACCGCGCAATCATCTGGAAAGATGAATCGCTTGGTGCGGACTTCTTCTACGAAGATATCCCTGCTGATTTGGCTGCGGAAGCGGCAAAATATCGCAGCGAACTGATCGAACTTGCTGTTGAGCAAGACGATGTCGCCATGGAAGCATATCTTGAAGGCAATGAGCCAGACGTTGCAACGCTGAAGGCGCTGATCCGCAAGGGTACATTGAATCAGTCGTTTGTTCCTGTCTGCTGCGGCTCAGCATTTAAGAATAAAGGCGTTCAGCCCCTACTCGACGCTGTTGTGGATTATCTGCCTTCACCACTCGATATTGAAGACGTGCAGGGCCTCCACATGGATACGCTCGAGCCAGACAGCCGTCCACCTGCGGACGACGCGCCGTTCTCGGCACTTGCGTTCAAGGTCATGAACGATCCCTTCGTTGGCTCGCTCACTTTCATCCGCATCTATTCGGGTAGCTTGCTTAAGGGCACCTATCTGAACTCGGTGAAGGATAAGAAGGAAAAGGTCGGGCGTATGCTCGAAATGCACGCCAACGAACGTAAGGACGTTGATGAGGCATTTGCAGGCGACATCATCGCGCTCGCCGGCATGAAGGAAACGACCACCGGTGACACATTGTGCGCCGAACGTTTCCCGATCATTCTTGAGCGCATGGAATTCCCAGAGCCAGTTATCGAACTGTCGGTGGAACCAAAGACCAAGGCCGACCAAGAAAAGATGGGCATTGCGCTTAATCGTCTGTCAGCTGAAGATCCTTCGTTCCGCGTATCGACCGATCATGAATCGGGCCAAACGATCATTAAGGGCATGGGCGAGCTTCACCTCGACATCATCGTCGATCGTATGCGCCGCGAATTCAAGGTTGAAGCAAATGTCGGTGCGCCGCAGGTTGCATATCGCGAATATCTCGCACGCGAAGTTGACGTTGATTACACCCACAAAAAGCAGTCGGGTGGTTCAGGTCAGTTCGGCCGTATCAAGTTCACGGTAAAGCCGGGCGAGCGTGGCACGGGCGTTGTCTTCAAGGATGAAGTCAAGGGCGGTAACATTCCAAAGGAATATATCCCCTCGGTTGAAAAGGGCATGCGCGAAACGGCCCTGTCCGGTTCGTTAATCGGCTTCCCGATCATCGATTTTGAAATCACGCTGTATGACGGGGCGTACCATGATGTCGATTCGTCGGCTCTGGCGTTCGAAATCGCTGGCCGCGCCGGAATGCGTGAGGCAGCGCAAAAGGCAGGCATTAAGCTGCTAGAGCCAATCATGAAGGTCGAAGTTGTGTCCCCTGAAGAATATCTGGGTGATGTCATCGGCGATATGAACTCACGTCGTGGTCAAATCCAGGGCACTGACAGCCGCGGTAATGCACAGGTTGTCGAGTCCATGGTGCCTTTGGCCAACATGTTCGGCTATGTGAATCAGCTCCGCTCGTTCACGCAAGGACGTGCGAACTATTCGATGTTCTTTAATCATTATGATGAAGTGCCATCGAACGTTGCAGCCGAAATCAAGGAGAAGCTTGCCTGATAGGCAAAAGCCGACTAATGGCGGCGCCTGATTAAGACGGCGTCGTCCCACCTGATCAAAATATTACCTAATCGAAAGAAGGTTTGAGAAAATGGCAAAAGCTAAATTTGAGCGGACGAAACCGCATTGCAACATTGGTACCATCGGTCACGTTGACCATGGTAAGACCACGCTGACCGCAGCAATCACGAAGGTGATGGCCGAAGCCCATGGCGGTACCGTCGTCGATTTCGCAAACATCGATAAGGCACCAGAAGAGCGCGAGCGCGGCATCACGATTTCGACCGCACACGTCGAATATGAAACGGCTGCCCGCCACTACGCCCACGTCGACTGCCCAGGCCACGCTGACTATGTTAAGAACATGATCACCGGTGCGGCGCAGATGGACGGCGCGATACTCGTTGTGAACGCCGCTGATGGCCCGATGCCACAGACTCGCGAGCACATCTTGCTTGCACGTCAGGTTGGGGTTCCTGCACTCGTTGTTTACATGAACAAGGTTGACCAGGTTGACGACGAAGAAATTCTCGAACTGGTCGAGATGGAAATCCGTGAGCTTCTCTCGAAGTATGATTTCCCAGGCGACGATATTCCAATCGTTCGTGGTTCGGCGCTTGCTGCGCTTGAAGGCCGTGACGACAATATCGGTAAGGAATCGGTCCTTGCATTGATGGCTGCCGTTGATGCAGCTATTCCTCAGCCTGAGCGTCCAATTGATAAGCCATTCCTGATGCCAGTCGAAGACGTGTTCTCGATCTCGGGTCGTGGTACGGTTGTAACCGGACGCGTTGAAACGGGGATCGTCAAGGTTGGCGAAGAAGTTGAAATCGTCGGAATTAAGGATACCAAGAAAACGACCGTTACTGGCGTTGAAATGTTCCGCAAACTGCTCGACGAAGGTCGTGCAGGCGACAATATCGGTGCGCTTGTTCGGGGCGTAGGCCGTGAAGAAGTTGAGCGTGGCCAGGTTCTCTGCAAGCCAGGTTCGGTTACGCCGCACACTGAGTTCTCGGCAGAAATCTACGTTCTTTCTAAGGACGAAGGTGGTCGTCACACACCATTTTTCGCAAACTATCGTCCACAGTTCTACTTCCGTACGACTGACGTAACCGGCGAAGTGATCCTCCCTGAGGGCACTGAAATGGTTATGCCAGGCGACAACGTAACTATCGCTGTTAAGTTGATTGCACCAATCGCAATGGACCCAGGTCTTCGCTTCGCAATTCGCGAAGGCGGACGGACTGTCGGTTCTGGGGTTGTCAGCACCATCACGAAGTAATATAGGCCCCGCTCCTCGCTCGGTTCTGTTGATTCGGGTGGGGCAGTTTTAAGAAATTCAAAACAGCGGTTCCGTCTTCGAAAGCGTAGGTCGGAATAGCCGTTTTTTGGCTCTTTGATATTGATAGAATTTGGAAATTGGTAAAACCATGGAAACGCAAAATATTCGCATCCGCCTGAAAGCATTCGACCATCGCGTCCTCGATCAGGCAACTGGCGATATTGCCGACACAGCACGCCGCACTGGTGCGCTCATCCGTGGACCAATTCCGCTTCCTACCCGTATCGAAAAGTTCACAGTGAACCGCGGACCGCACGTCGACAAGAAGTCGCGCGAGCAATTCGAAGTTCGGACATATAAAAGGTTGCTCGACATCGTTCAGCCTACGCCGCAGACCGTAGACGCGCTCATGAAGCTCGATCTTGCTGCTGGTGTGAATGTCGAAATCAAATTGGCGTAAGCCGATATCTTTGCGAAAGCGAAGGGAGACAATAGGAATACCGCCGGATTTATCCGGGCTGCGTTCCCCGTCTTACCAGATTGCTCATTAAGGTGAGCCGCTGGTGCCTAGCCCGGACGGGGCAATGCTTAAAAATTCAGGGCTGGATTTAGGCGTCACGCCCTCCTGGTAATGGTGCCAGCCGGGCCTCTGACATAAGTTGGAGTATAGATCATGCGCACTGGCGTGATCGCGAAAAAGATGGGTATGTTGCGCCTCTTCAATGAAGACGGCCGTCACGTTCCTGTCACCGTATTGGCACTGGAAGGCTGCCAAGTGGTCGGAGCTCGCAACGAGGAACGTGATGGTTATTTTGCCGTCCGCCTTGGTGCAGGAGCCCGTAAAGCGAAAAATGTAAACAAGCCGCAACGCGGTGAATTCGCCAAAGCACAAGTCGAGCCAAAGGCGCGCGTTGCTGAATTCCGCGTTGATAATGCCGATGGCTTGTTGCCAGTCGGCGCAACTGTTTCTGCTGACCATTTCATTGACGGCCAATTGGTCGACGTTACTGGCCACACGCAGGGTAAAGGCTTTGCCGGCGCCATGAAGCGTTGGGGCTTCGGTGGTATGCGCGCATCGCATGGTGTTTCCATCACCCACCGTGCCCATGGTTCGACTGGCCAACGCCAGGATCCAGGCAAGGTTTTCAAGAACAAGAAGATGGCTGGCCACATGGGTGACCGTCAGCGCACTCAACAGAATCTGGAAATCGTTCGCACTGATGTAGCGCGCGGTCTTATCTTCGTGAAGGGCTCGGTTCCTGGTGCAAAGAATGGCTGGTTGCTTGTTCGCGATGCCGTCAAGGTTCCAACCCCTGAGGCTGCTCCATTCCCTGGCGCGTTGAAGAACGACAATGAGGCTCCAGTGGTCGAGGACGTCATCATCAACACCGAAGTTGAAGTTGCAGACACCCACGCTGTTGAAGCGCCTGCTGCAGATGCCGGCGAAGAAACGAAGGAGGGCTAAACCATGAAGCTCAAGGTTCAAACCCTCGACGCCAAGGCAAAGGGCGACATCGATCTGAATGACGACGTATTTGGCATTGAGCCACGTGCCGACATTCTGCACCGTGTTGTTACTTGGCAGCGTGAGAAGGCCCGCGGTACGGCTCGTCCTACCCGTGAGCGTTCGGACGTAGCCCGCACCGGCAAGAAATTCGGCAACCAAAAAGGTGGCGGTACGGCTCGTCACGGTGACCGCGCTGCGCCGATCTTCATCGGCGGTGGTAAGGCCCATGGTGCCCGCTTGCGTGACTTTAATCCGTCTCTGAACAAGAAGATCTGCTCATTGGGTCTGAAGATGGCGCTTTCAAGCAAAGCAAAGTCGGGTTCGTTGATCGTTCTGGAAAACCTCGACTTAGCTGCTGCAAAGACTGCGGCGCTTAAGGGGCAGGTTGGCAAGCTCGGTTTCGGCAAGTCGACATTGGTTATTGATGGCGACGCCGTCAGCAACAATTTCCGTCTGGCTTCGGCTAACTTGGTCGGCATCAATGTGATGCCAGCAGTTGGCGCGAATGTTTATGACATCCTGAAGCATGACACTTTGGTTTTGACCCGCGCTGCGGTTGAGAAGCTTGAAGCCCGCTTCGCCCTCACGGGAGGTGCCAACTAATGGCTAAGGATAAAGCAATCGACGTGCGTCACTACGACGTCATCGTTGCCCCGCACATCACTGAAAAAGCGACCCTGTTGTCGGAACATAATGCCGTTGTGTTCAAGGTCACGGGTAGCTCGACCAAGCCACAGATCAAGGCAGCTGTTGAAGCCTTGTTCGACGTGAAGGTCACGAACGTGAACACCCTTGTGCAAAAGGGCAAGACCAAGCGTTGGAAGGGCAAGCCCTACAAGCGCTCGGATGTCAAAAAAGCGATCGTCACTTTGGCCGAAGGCCAGAGCATCGACGTGACCACCGGTATTTAAGGGCAGGATAATGGCACTCAAAAGCTACAAACCAACTAGCCCCGCCCGTCGCGGACTTGTGCTGGTTGACCGGTCAAGCTTGTACAAAGGCGGTCCTGTAAAGGGTCTGACCGAAGGCAAGAGCAAGACCGGCGGCCGTAACAACAAGGGCCATGTGACGTCGCGCGGTATCGGCGGTGGTCACAAGCAGAAATATCGTTTGATCGACTTTAAGCGTCGTAAATGGGATATGCCTGCAACGGTCGAGCGTCTGGAATATGACCCTAACCGTTCGGCCTTCATTGCGCTTGTAAAGTACGAAGACGGCGAACTGGCTTACATCATTGCGCCGCAGCGGCTCGCCGTTGGCGATTCCATTGTTGCCAGTGAAAAGACCGACGTTAAGCCCGGTAACGCAATGTTGCTGAGCCAAATGCCGGTTGGTACCATCTGCCACAACATTGAAATGAAGCCCGGCAAAGGCGGTCAGATTGCACGTTCAGCAGGCACCTATGTGCAGCTGGTTGGTCGTGACGGTGGCCGCGTTATTGTCCGCCTGAACTCAGGTGAGCAGCGCTACATTCTCGGTACCTGCATGGGGACAGTTGGCGCGGTTTCGAACCCTGACAACTCCAACACGACACTTGCCAAGGCAGGCCGTAATCGCTGGCGCGGCATTCGTCCGTTGACGCGCGGTGTTGCTAAGAACCCTGTCGATCACCCGCATGGTGGTGGTGAGGGTCGTACATCAGGTGGCCGTCATCCGGTTACACCTTGGGGTAAGCCAACAAAGGGTGCTCGTACCCGCAGCAACAAGTCGACCGACCGGATGATTATCCGCTCGCGGCATGCTAAGAAGAAGAGGTAACTCATGTCTCGTTCCGTCTGGAAAGGTCCGTTTGTTGACCTCTATCTGCTGAAAAAAGCAGAAACCGCTCAGGAAGCATCGAAGGCTGCGCCGATCAAGACTTGGTCGCGTCGTTCGACAATCCTGCCACAGTTCGTTGGCCTGACGTTCAGCGTCTACAATGGCCACAAGTTCATTCCCGTTTCGGTGAATGAGGACATGGTCGGCCATAAGCTTGGTGAGTTCGCGCCTACGCGTACCTATCATGGCCATGGCGCAGATAAGAAGGGCAAACGCTAATGGGTAAGGCATCCGCACCCCGTCGCGTCGCCGACAATGAGGCGCTGGCAGTGGGCACAACCATTCGTGGTTCTGCTCAGAAGCTTGGCCTCGTTGCCGCGCTGATCCGTGGTAAGAAGGCCGAAGACGCGCTTAACATTCTGAAATTCTCGACCAAGGGAATGGCAGAAGACGTGCGCAAGGTTCTGGCATCCGCCATCGCCAACGCCGAAAACAACCACAATCTCGACGTCGACAGCCTTGTCGTTGCCGAAGCAAGCGTTGGCAAGGCGCTGACCATGAAGCGTTTCATGGCTCGCGGCCGCGGCAAGTCGAGCCGGATCGTTAAACCATTCAGCCGTCTGCGTATCGTTGTGCGCGAACAGCAAGAAGAGGCATAAGTCATGGGTCAGAAATCAAATCCAATCGGGCTTCGCCTGCAAATTAACCGGACTTGGGATAGCCGTTGGTACGCCGAAGGTGCGGAATATGGCCGCATGCTTCTGGAAGATATCAAGATCCGTAAATTCATCTTTGAAACACTGCCACAAGCAGCGATTTCGAAGGTTGTGATCGAGCGTCCTGCCAAGAACTGCCGCGTTTCAATCTACGCCGCACGTCCTGGTGTGATTATCGGCAAAAAGGGTGCGGACATTGAAAAGCTGAAGAAGCTGATCAACAAGTTTACCACCGCTGAAGTGTCGCTGAACATCGTTGAAATCCGCAAGCCGGAAGTTGACGCAAAGCTCGTAGCGCAAGGTATCGCTGATCAGCTGATCCGCCGTATCGCTTTCCGTCGTGCCATGAAGCGCGCGATGCAATCGGCGATGCGTCTGGGTGCAGAAGGTATCAAGATCACCTGTGGTGGCCGTTTGGGCGGTGCAGAAATTGCTCGCGTTGAATCATACCGCGAAGGTCGCGTGCCTGCACATACGCTTCGTGCCAACATTGACTATGCCGAAGCCGAAGCACTGACTGCTTATGGTATCATCGGCATTAAATGCTGGATCTTCAAAGGCGAAATCTTGGGTCATGACCCAATGGCAACTGACCGGCTGATGATGGAAGCGCAGACTTCCGGCGTCCGTCCGCAGTCTGACCGCCGCTAAAAGTTAGGAACTAGACATGTTGCAACCAAAGAAAACAAAGTTCCGCAAACAGTTCAAGGGACGTATCAAGGGCGAAGCCAAGGGCGGGTCTGACCTGAACTTCGGTTCCTACGGCCTGAAGGCGCTTGAGCCAGAGCGGATTACTGCACGTCAAATCGAAGCGGCCCGCCGCGCGATTACACGTCACATTAGGCGTCAGGGACGGTTGTGGATCCGCATCTTCCCAGACGTGCCCGTCACCAAAAAGCCTGCCGAAGTTCGTCAGGGTAAGGGCAAGGGTTCGGTCGAATATTGGGCAGCCAAGGTTAAGCCTGGCCGTATCATGTTTGAACTCGACGGTGTTCCTGGTCCAATCGCAGCTGTCGCATTTCAGCGTGCAGCCATGAAACTGCCAATCAAGACCAAGGTCGTGGCGCGTCTCGGCGACACCTCGCATCTGGGAGCATCATAAGATGAGCAAAACCCAAGATCTCCGCGTCAAGAGCGACGATCAGCTTGCTGTTCAGCTCGGCGAATTGAAGCGCGAAGCGTTTAACCTGCGTTTCCAATCGGCCACTGGTCAGATGGAAAAGCCGGCACGTGTGCGTGAAGTGCGTCGTGACATCGCCCGCATCAAAACCCTGCAGGGTGAGCGCCAGCGCGCCGCCGCAAAGACGGCATAAGGAGCTACCCATGCCAAAACGTATTCTCACCGGGACCGTGGTCTCCGACAAGAATGACAAGACGATTGTCGTTCTGGTCGAGCGCAAAGTGAAGCACCCGCTTTACGGCAAGATCATCCGTCGCACGAAGAAGTATCACGCCCATGACGAAAACAACATCGTCAAAGAGGGGCAAGTGGTTCGCATCGAAGAGTGCGCGCCGATTTCCAAGAACAAGACCTGGCGCTTGGTGGCTGATGCCGCTGTAGCCCCGGTCGCAGCAACAACGGAGGATTGATCCCATGATTCAGATGCAATCCAACCTCGATGTTGCGGACAACAGCGGCGCAAAGCGCGTTCAGTGCATTAAGGTGCTTGGCGGTTCCAAGCGTCGTGTGGCTGGCGTTGGCGACATCATCGTGGTGTCGATCAAGGAAGCTGCACCGCGTGGCAAGGTAAAGAAGGGTGACGTGCACAAGGCCGTTATCGTTCGTACCCGCAAAGACATCCGCCGTGCAGACGGTTCGGTTATCCGCTTCGACTCCAATGCTGCCGTTCTTATCGGCAACAACAAGGAGCCGATTGGCACACGTATCTTCGGACCAGTGGTTCGTGAACTGCGCGCCAAGAACCACATGAAAATCATCAGCTTGGCACCGGAGGTGCTATAACAATGGCTCTGGCAAAAATTAAAAAGGGTGACACGGTCGTCGTGCTTTCCGGTAAAGACAAGGGCAAATCGGGCGAAGTAACCGCTGTGATGCCTAAGGACAGCAAGGTCGTCGTCGCTGGCGTCAACATCGCTGTACGTCACCGGAAAGCTTCGCAGGCTAACCCGCAGGGCGGTCTCAACCGCTTCGAAGCGCCTCTTCACATTTCGAATGTGGCATTGGCGGATCCCAAGACCGGCAAGGCAACACGCGTTCGCGTGGAAACCAAGGACGGCAAGAAGGTCCGTGTGGCCGTGAAGTCCGGGGAGACGATCAGTGGCTGATACTAAATACACGCCTCGCATGAAGAAGCTTTACGACGAAACTATCGTAAAGGGTCTGACTGAAAAGTTCGGTTACATGAACCGCTTTGCTGTTCCAAAGATCGAGAAGATCACACTCAACATGGGTGTGGGCGAAGGTTCGCAGGACAAGAAGAAGGTTACGACCGCTTTTGCTGAAATGGAATTGATTGCTGGTCAAAAGCCAGTCATCACCAAGGCGAAGAAATCTATCGCTGGCTTCAAGCTTCGTGAAGGCATGCCAATCGGCGTGAAGGTTACGCTGCGCGGTGCTCAGATGTACGAATTCCTTGACCGTTTGGTTACCATCGCGATGCCACGTATTCGCGATTTCCGCGGATTGAACCCAAAGAGCTTTGATGGTCGTGGCAACTTCGCCATGGGTCTTAAGGAACAGATTATCTTCCCAGAAATCAGCTATGACGCCATCGACGTGGTGCGCGGAATGGATGTGATCGTAACGACTTCGGCAAACTCGGATGACGAGGCGCGCGAACTGCTTAAGCTGTTCGGCTTCCCGTTCCCAGTAGAAGAAGCTGATGAAAAGGCGGCTGCATAATGGCTAAACTGAGCTCCATAAACAAGAACGAGCGTCGCAAGAAGCTGGCTAAGAAATATGCCGGTCGTTACGCGAAGCTCAAGGCAATGGCGAAAGACCAGTCGCTCGATGATAGCGAGCGTTTGATCGCCCGTCTCAAAATGGCTGAAATTCCCCGCAATGGTAACCCGCACCGCGTGCGCAACCGTTGCGAAACCACTGGGCGTCCTCGCGGCGTGTACCGTAAATTCAAGCTGAACCGTATCGAACTGCGTAATCTTGCCAATAAGGGCATGATCCCGGGCGTTACGAAGTCGAGCTGGTAAGGATAAGATAGATGGCAATGACCGATCCTTTGGGTGATATGCTCACCCGTATCCGCAACGGCCAGCGGGCGAAGAAAGACTCTGTAGTCTCGCCAGCGTCCAGCTTGCGGACCCGCGTTCTCGATGTGTTGCAGCGTGAAGGCTATATTCGTGGTTACAGCGAAGAAGCTTTAGGTGCGCATAAGGGCATTCGCATTGAGCTGAAATATTTCGAAGGCGCACCTGCAATCCAGCATGTCGCCCGCGTTTCAAAGCCAGGTCGCCGCGTATATTCAGGAAGCCAAGAGCTTCCGGTTATCCGCAACGGCCTTGGTATCACCATCGTTTCGACGCCAAAGGGCGTTTTGTCGGACGCCGAAGCGCGTGCACAGAATGTCGGCGGCGAAATCCTGGCGGAGGTATTCTAATGAGCCGCATTGGTAAGAAACCTGTTCCCATTCCTGCAGGCGTTACCGCCAGCATGGAAGCGGGCACACTTTCGGTCAAAGGACCGAAGGGCGAACTGAAAATGCCGATGAGCGACCTTATCTCCTACGAGATGCAGGACGATGGTCTCATGGTGAAGCCTGCGAATGGCAGCAAAGCGGCACGCGCCTTTTGGGGCATGCAGCGGACGCTCGTGCAGAATTTGGTCACCGGCGTGACCGAAGGCTTTACTAAAGTGCTTGAAATCACCGGCGTTGGTTATCGTGCCAACAGCCGGGGCAAGATGTTGAAGCTACAACTTGGCTATAGCCATGATGTTGACTTCGCGATCCCTGAGGGCATCGAAATCAAGACACCTGACAACACTACGGTGGAAATTTCGGGTATCGATAAGCAGAAGGTTGGGCAGGTTGCTGCTGAAATCCGTCGCTGGAGGAAGCCAGAGCCCTATAAGGGCAAGGGCATCAAGTACCGCGGCGAATATATCTTCCGCAAGGAAGGGAAGAAGAAATAATGCCAAAATTGTCTCTCTTTGCACGTCGCCGTCAGCGCGTTCGCTCCAAGTTGCGGGCGCAGGTTGCTGGACGTCCCCGTCTTTCCGTGCACCGCACTGGCCGTCATATTTACGCGCAAGTCATTGACGATACGAAGGGTGCGACGCTTGCGTCTGCCTCAACGCTCGACAAGGACGTGAAGGCGAAGAACGGTTCGACAACCGAAGCTGCTGCCGATGTTGGTAAGCGGGTTGCCGCAGCCGCCAAGAAGGCTGGCATTTCCAGCGTGGTATTTGATCGTGGCGGCTTCCTGTTCCACGGTCGCGTCAAAGCGCTTGCTGATGCAGCGCGCGAAGGCGGATTGGAGTTTTAATGATGGCTGAAAACACTGAAAGCACTGCACCTGTGACTGACGGCGCAGCCCCTGAAGCAGGCGAAGGCCAGCGTCGCGGACGCGGCGGTCGTGGCGGCGGTGACAATCGCGGTAGCGGCGGTGGCCGTGGCCGTAACAATGATCGTCGTCCTGCACAGGAAGAAGATGATGGCACGATTGAAAAGCTCGTGCACATCAACCGTGTTTCGAAAACTGTTAAAGGCGGTAAGCGCTTTGGTTTTGCTGCACTGGTCGTTGTTGGCGATGGTCAAGGCCGCGTTGGTTTTGGACATGGCAAGGCGCGCGAAGTGCCAGAAGCCATTAACAAGGCAACTGCTGCTGCTAAAAAATCGATGATCCGCGTGGCATTGAAAGATGGCCGCACGTTGCATCACGACGGCAAGGGCCATTTCGGCGCTGGCAAGGTAACATTGCGTTCGGCACCTGCGGGTACCGGCATCATCGCAGGTGGCCCAATGCGCGCTGTCTTCGAAAGCCTTGGCGTTGCGGACGTTGTGACCAAGTCGGTCGGCACGTCGAACCCATATAACATGATCCGTGCTACTTTTGCGGCCTTGTCTGAACAGACTAGCCCCAAGTCAGTGGCGCAGCGTCGCGGTAAGAAAATTGCCGACCTTCTTGGTCGCGGTGGCAGCAAGACTGCTGAAGCCGACGCAGAAGCTATTGCGGAGTAATCGATATGGCGAAGATTAAGATTAAACAAACCGGTTCGCCGATCCGCCGTCCCGCTTCGCAGCGCGCAACTTTGAAAGGCCTTGGCCTTGACAAGATGAACCGCGTTGTCGAAATCGAAGACACTGCCGAAGTGCGCGGGATGATCCGCACAGTTCGTCACATGGTCCAAGTTCAGGACTAATCACATTAGCGCGAATTAAAGCGAAAGCGAGTGCACGATATGAAATTGAATGACATTAAAGACAACCAAGGCGCACGCCATCGTCGTATGCGCGTTGGCCGTGGTATCGGTTCCGGCAAGGGCAAAACTTCTGGCCGCGGCCAAAAGGGCCAGACCAGCCGCTCGGGTGTTTCGATCAACGGGTTTGAAGGCGGCCAAATGCCACTTCACATGCGTATTCCAAAGCGTGGTTTTAACAATATCTTCGCCAAGGACCATGCCGAAGTAAATCTTGGTATGATTCAGAAGTTCATCGACGCCAAGAAAATCGACATCAAAGCTGTTGTTGACCATGCGGCGTTGAAGGCAGCTGGTCTTGCACGTGGTGGCAAGGACGGCGTCCGTTTGTTGGCTAAGGGTGAACTCACCTCCAAGGTTAACTTCTCGGTCGCTGGTGCTTCAAAGGCAGCCGTTGAGGCAGTTGAAAAGGCCGGTGGTAAGGTTGAAGTACTGGTGAAGGTTTCTGCATCGGAAAAAGCCGCTGCGAAGAAATCATCAGTCAAGAACGCTGCTAAAGAAGCCGCGGCTAAGAAATAAGACTGAGGCGACGACTTCGCTCTTGTCATGCCAGCCCCGCTTCCCGATATGGGCTGGCGGGGTTTGACATTTCTGGGGATCGTCCGGATAGAGTCAGACGTAATTTTTGGGATTAAGCCGATACGCACGTAAATTGCGCTCGGCGTCAATCCGGAACCAAGGAACGAATATCATGGCATCTAGGGCCGACCAAATGGCCTCGAACCTCAATCTATCGAAGTTCGGGCAGGCAACAGAGCTTAAGAACCGCATTTGGTTTACCATAGGCGCGCTCATTATATTCCGTTTATTGAGTTTCGTACCATTGCCCGGTGTCGATCCTGTCGCTCAAGCGGCTTTATATGCCAATAATGCCGCTGGCGGCGTTCTCGACATTTTCAACACCTTCTCAGGCGGCAGCCTTGAACGTATGAGCCTTATCGCGCTTGGCGTTATGCCGTATATCACTGCCTCGATTGTGGTGCAGCTCGCGGGATCACTGTCGCCCACGCTCGCCGCGATCAAGAAAGAGGGTGAGAGCGGGCGCAAAAAGCTCAACCAATATACGCGTTATGGCACAGTGTTCCTGACCGCGATCCAGGGCTATTTCCTTGCTGCCGGTCTCGAAAGCCTTGCTGCGGCCAATGGCATTGGCGCTGTGGTCGAACCGGGCCTGATGTTCCGTATCGTTGCAACCATAAGCCTTATTGGCGGCACCATGTTCCTGATGTGGCTAGGTGAGCAAATCACGTCGCGGGGAATCGGTAATGGTATTTCGTTGATCATCATGGCAGGTATCGTCGCGCAAATGCCGCGTTTGTTCGCGCAATTGCTAGAAGGCGGCCGTACGGGATCGATCAGCGGGTTCGTCATTGTAGGCTTTATCGCGATGTTCATCAGCCTGACGCTGCTGATCTGTTTCATGGAGCGTGGCCAGCGAAGGGTGCTTATTCAATATCCCAAGCGCGCAACGCAGCGCGGGATGATGCAGGCGGACCGCAGCCACCTTCCTTTGAAAATCAATACCGCTGGGGTTATCCCACCTATTTTCGCTTCTTCGCTGTTGCTGTTGCCGATCACGATTACGCAATTGGGCGGTAATACGGTCGCGGGCGAAACCGCCATGGGTGACTTCGTGATTTCGCTGAACCAATATCTTGCCCACGGGCAGCCAGTATATTTGGCGCTCTACGGCCTTGGCATTGTCTTTTTCTGCTTTTTCTACACTGCGGTGGTGTTCAATCCGGAAGAGACATCGGAGAATCTGAAAAAGGCCGGTGGCTTCATTCCCGGCATTCGCCCTGGTAAAAACACCGAATCCTACCTGGATTATGTGCTCACGCGTATCACGGTGCTTGGTGCCGCCTATCTGACATTGGTTTGCTTGCTGCCAGATTATGTGATGGCACAGACAGGGCAGCAGCAATTCTTTGCCATTGGCGGAACCAGCCTGCTTATTCTGGTGAATGTCACCATCGACACTATCTCGCAGATCCAGAGTCGTTTGCTTGCGCACCAATATGGTGACCTTCTGAAAAAGGCGAAGCTGAAGGGTGGACGCACCCGCTAAACGGTGCGACATCGAAACGAATCGGGGACTTGTTTCATGAATATCATCCTTTTGGGGCCTCCGGGCGCTGGCAAGGGCACACAGGCTGCCTTTCTTGTCGAGAACTACGGCATGGTGCAACTGTCGACTGGCGACATTCTTCGCGCCGCTGTCAAAGCCGGTACTGACGTTGGCAAAATGGCAGATGACATCATGAAAGCTGGGAAATTGTTTCCTGACGAGTTGATGGCAGAAATCCTTGGCGAACATATGGATGCCATTCCCGCCCAAAAGGGTCTCATTTTCGATGGATACCCGCGCACTTCGCCGCAAGTAGCGTTGTTGGATGGGTTGCTCTCCGCGCGTAACCGGACCCTTGATCATGTCATCGAGCTGGTCGTCGATGAAGACGCCTTGGTTGCGCGCGTGGTTGGCCGCTACACCTGCGCGAATTGTGGCGACGGCTATCATGATGTTTTTAAGCAACCAGTCATTGCGGGCACCTGCGACAAATGCGGCGCGCATGAATTCAAGCGCCGTCCAGATGACAACGAGGAAACAGTGCGGACCCGCATGGCGGAGTATCGCGCAAAGACCGAACCGATTTTGCCTTTGTACGATGCACGCGGCCTGGTCAGCCGGGTTGACGGCATGGCTTCGATTGAGGACGTGACCGACGCCATTACCGCCACTGTCAGCTGACTCCGGCACCCTTGCGTAAGCAGTGGCCTTGGACCATCGCGCGAGATGGTTTGAATAGCCCCTAGATTTCTGGACGCCTTCTTCCCTAAATTTGAGGTAAGTAG
>CALGEE010000255.1 GCA_937881525.1 uncultured Sphingomonadales bacterium
CCGATCGGCGACCGCCTGTTGCGCGACCTGGATGCGCTGATGGCTCTGCCGCCCAAGATCTTGCCACCTGACGACTACTTGCCCAGCGAGGATCAGACCCAAGATCCGCATATCTTGCGTGCCATTGGCCGCGCTTGGGCTTGGCGGCGGCGCATGGAGGCCGGCGAGTTCGGCACCGTTCGGGATTTGGCCCTCGCCGTAAACCTCGCGGAGCGGCATGTTAGCAGGCAGCTCAGGTTGGCATATCTGGCGCCCGAAGTGCTGAAGCGGCTGGTTTACAAGCGCGACGCCGTCGCCGTAACCGAAATCAACCTCAGTAATTGTGCGTTACTGCCTTGGGCGGAGCAGGTGAAGGTCACCTTTGATGATGCAGAACAGGGTGACGCCTGAAGAACACGAACGGCCCAATGCGGCCGCTCGGCAAGGTGACCTGTGCTGCAGTGCGGCCCGTCATTGCTGACTTTGGTTGCAAGTTCGAAATTCGATGATGGGCAAACTCACAGTGTGCGCGACTTTTCTGCCTTTTGGTAATTTCTAGGCGACCGCAGTATGAGCCACTTTACAACTACAGTATGAACAGTTTTTGTGAGTGGCTTAAAGTCTTGGCCCAACAAATAGACTAGACAGAGCTAGGCAAAGGCAAATGTTCAGCGGGACATCAAAAGCAGCCTGCTATAGCGGTTTCACATAAGTGACTATCTGTTGCTTAGAGGCGAAGGTCTGCGCAACTTCTGCCAGCGCCGAAACTGCAATCAGATTTGCATTTCGCAGTGATGGAACGAGGCCAATCGGCCCGCGTATGCGCTGAAGATCGCTGTCCGATACGCCCATTTCAGACAGGTGCGCGAGTCGCGCCACCTGTGTTCGCTGGCTGCCAAGCGCACCAATAAACCCCGCAGGTGTGGCAAGCGCTGCAACGAGGAACGCCGGCTCCCAATCGTGATCGTGGAACAAGGTCAAAAGGCCACTGGTGGCGTCCAAGTTCAAAGCGTCGATACGACTACTGGACCTGACATGCTTCGGGGCGTCTTTGCAATAAGCTGCAACTACATCAAGATCGGCGAGGTCCGGGGAAAAACCGGTCACGTCAAAACCAATTGCATGGGCGATCTTTGCCGTCGCGCGAAAAATAGCGCCCCGCCCCGCGAGAGTCAGCGCAATTTTTGGTTGGTAGGATATCATAATATCAAATTGTTCAACGCTCCGCTCACTCATTTTGGGGCGGAACGTTAGTACCGCTGACTTTCGCTCCAGTAGGGCGGCATAGGCATCCACAAGCGCGCCTATGTCCGGTGAGGGATCAATCCAAACCGACAAAGCGCCCCCACAGGGCAAGGTGAGATCGTGAAAAGGTGAGCCTTCACCATATTTCAACAACCTGGCCGCGCCCGTCTTCAAACAGCCCATCGCATGCAACAGAATGTCCTGATCGATGCACCCATTGGACATATACCCTGTCATCTCTCCTGTATCGGAAACAACAGCCAATGACCCAAGATCGCGCGCGCTGC
>CALGEE010000256.1 GCA_937881525.1 uncultured Sphingomonadales bacterium
AATTCGTCCAAAGGCAAGGCAATTTGGCGCATCGGTGCAGCTAAGTGCGCTTAAGGCCGCGGTTGCGGAACAGAAGGTGCAGACGTCGTCGGGGTCTGCGCTTCTGGTAATATGGACTTAACCGCGTCATCGAGCGATGCTGTGCCGGCATTGCCCGGCCCAGAGGCGTCCCCATCAATTACACCATTGTCTTCGACTTCAATCGCCAGTTCCTCATCCTCGACAACTTCGGGTTCAAGCACAAGCGATGCATCCGCACGCAACCGTCCAGATACAAACGCGGATTGAAACAGTTGATCCATTCGCACAACCGCCTGATCCATCATCGCAGCTATGCCCGCACTATCAGCAGCGCGCAGCGTGAAAGAACCCAGAAACCTGTTATCCGATCCGTAGCGCGCCGAGAAACGACCGATAACAGGACCGCCCGGCCATTGCCGCTCAATCCGTGCAATAGGAATGATGACGTCGGCTGCGCCAAATTGGTCAAGAATAGTGCGCCACCAGATGCGGCTACGTCTTTCCGATTGGCCAGCGTTCAACAATAGCGACTCGCCGCCGGCACCGCTTGGCCGCACATAATCAATATTGCTGTCCGCTGTGCGATATTTGGCCCAGCTGCGCTGCCACGATGTGCGCTGTTCAAAAACCGTTGGCGCACCTGCCGAATAGGTTATCGGCAAGAGAAGCAATGGCGCAGAACGCCTCTTTACACCGCTGACACCCAGCAATTGCCCGGCGCGTGCTCGGTCGAACAATACACCAAGTTTTGCCACATAACGGCGCGGACCAATCTGCTCCTGTTCGACAACAATCGCAGCAACGATGCCATCTAGTGTCGAATCGGACAAGCCCGCCGCGGCGTTGCCATGGGTGTTCCGCCACAATGCCGCCCATGCAATGCGTTGCGCCTCTTCCCAACCCTTCTCTCGAGCATCAAAGGCATTATTGCCAAGCACATTGACCGAAACGCCTGTAACTTCAAAGTCACCAGCGCTGGCGATCGGCGCTATTCCGCGCTTTGGTCCTTCAATCTGCGCAACTACAATCCCGCCACCAACCAGCGCCAAAGGCAAGCCGATTGTTGCTACACGCAGCCATTTTTTGCGCAAATTTGTCATTGCGGCACCTTTAGGCGACATAGGCATGGAATTCCAAGCCTGTTCTCGCTAACGGCAGCAAATGGACGCAAAAGATCACACCACAGAATCCTACACTTACGCCAAAGCGGGTGTTTCCATTGAAACCGGTAATGCGTTGGTGCGCGCCATTGCGCCATTGGCAAAAGCAACGCGCCGACCAGGTGCGGACGCAGACCTTGGCGGGTTTGGCGGGTTTTTTGATCTAAAGGCAGCAGGATTCAATGACCCGCTGCTCGTCGCTGCCAATGATGGCGTCGGAACCAAGCTTAAACTCGCAATAGAATCGGGACGGCACGAAGGCGTGGGAATTGATCTGGTCGCGATGTGCGTCAATGACCTGATCGTGCAGGGCGCGGAACCCCTGTTCTTTCTTGATTATTACGCCACAGGAGAGCTCGACAATGCAATTGCGACGTCTGTCGTGGCGAGCATAGCCGAAGGTTGCAAATTGGCTGGCTGCGCGCTGATCGGCGGCGAGACTGCTGAAATGCCTGGCATGTATTCCGATGGTGATTATGACTTGGCTGGCTTTTGCGTCGGCGCCGTTGAGCGCGACCAAGTCCTGACCGCCGATAAGGTTGAGGCAGGCGATGTCATCTTGGGCCTCGCGTCTTCGGGCGTGCACTCCAACGGCTTTTCCTTGGTGCGCAGGCTTGCGGCAGACAAAGGCTGGAAGCTGGATCGCCCGGCTCTGTTCGACCAAAATGTCATCCTGATCGACGCGCTGATGGCGCCAACGCGGATCTATGTAAAATCATTGCTGCCCCTTGTTCGCACCGGAAAAATCCATGCGATGGCGCATATCACGGGTGGTGGCTTGCTTGAAAACATCCCACGCATTCTTCCGGCAGGGCTGCACGCGCATGTGAATGCAGATGCCTGGACACAACCACGCTTGATGGCGTTTTTGCAAGCGCAAGGGCATATTGAGCCCGAAGAAATGGCGCGTACATTCAACTGTGGCATCGGCATGGCCGTCGTGGTTGCCTCCTCAGATGTTGCGGACGTAACGGCGGCACTTGAGGCTGCTGGTGAGACGGTGTTCAACATCGGTCACATTGCAGATGGAGGCAAAGGCTGCACCGTCACTGGTTCTGTCGAAACATGGAGCGCGCAATCCGATTGGGCTGCGACCTACAATGGCTAACAACCGCGCCGTCACCCTTAAGTCGTTTCAGGGTCTATCTGTCAAAATGGCTCAGATCGATTTGGTGCGATGGATGCTGGAACGTCAGTCACCACAGGTGAAACAAGTTCAGCAAGACACTATTGTGGTAACGTCATGAAAGCCAAAGTTGCCGTTCTCATATCCGGCGCGGGCACCAATATGGCCGCGTTGTTATACGCTGCAAAACTCCCTAATTGTCCTTACGAAATCGTGCTCGTCGCGAGTAACAACTCGGATGCTGAGGGTCTGAAAATCGCAGCGACTGAGGGCGTTCCTGTTTTTGCAAAATCGCATGTCGGCCTTGAACGCGCTGCCCATGACGCCATCATGCACGAAGCAATTACCCAGTCGGGCGCGACTTATGTCGTATTGGCTGGATATATGCGGATATTGTCCACGGAATTTGTCGCAAAATGGGGTGGGCGCATGCTCAATATCCATCCTTCTTTGCTCCCGAAGTATAAAGGGCTACATACCCATCAAAGGGCTATTGAAGCCAAGGATCCAGTCGCGGGAACTAGCGTCCATTTGGTTACGGCGGAGCTGGACGACGGCCCCGTGCTTGGCCAAATCGAAGTGGCGATTTTGCCCGGCGATACGGCAAACACACTCGCCGACCGCGTGAAAATGGCGGAATATCAATTATACCCCAAGACGCTGGCCGATTATGTCGCACGCGATACCAATCCGGAATATCTAACAGCGCAGGTCCGCAAATACGCTTTTGCCCAGCCTGAAGCCGATGAAGTCCTGTCCCACGGAATGCCCTGCTTTGGCATTATCGGTGGAAAGAAATTTGCGTATGTTTCGATAGATCATCATGGGGATGGCAACATTGCGTTGCTAGTCAAAATCAGTGGCATCGAGGAGCAGGCAATGCTGATCGACAGCGACGCGGAGCGCTACCATCGACCCGCGTATTTCGGCGATGGATGGGTCGGCATAAGGCTTGACCTTGGCGATACCGATTGGGATCATATCGGCGACTGGATCGCCAAAAGCTGGCGCGCTGTTGCGCCGAAGAAGCTGACGAAGCTGACGAAGCTTGTGGATGTGGCGGCGGAGTTTTAAGGAAAGGAAA
>CALGEE010000257.1 GCA_937881525.1 uncultured Sphingomonadales bacterium
GGTCGGATTCAGGCGATCTTCATGTCAAACGGGACGCCACTTGGGGAATGTCGGTAGAATGTTTCAGCGAACATGGTGTTTGTCACACCACTACTTTCCTTTAACGCGGTCACCTGTGCCATCAGCTCTGCTAGTTGCTCTTCCAATTTTTATCCCCCCGATTGCTATCCGTTAGCCACGCCTAACGAGACGAGCAAATGTGCTCTTTCGCATGGCAATGTCGTAACTGAAGCACAGGATGTCCAATCTAGCCAGAAAAAATTGACGCAAATGAAAATAAGTTTCCTGTGAAATACATTGACCTAGGTGAAAAAAAGTTTCCTAGTAGTTGAATGGAAAAATATTTGGTGTTAGCCTGTACATCAAGATTCCATGAATTGAGGGAGGCCCCGGCCATGTGCGGGATAGTCGGACTTTTTTTAAAAGACCAATCACTTGAACCAAAGCTTGGTGAGATGTTGGCCGATATGTTGATTACGATGACTGATCGCGGGCCTGACAGTGCTGGAATAGCGATTTATACCGCCCATTCAGCCGGAAAAGCAAAGCTCACGGTCCAGGCCGATGATGCAATCGCAAGCTTTGAAAAGTTGGATGACGCGCTATGCAAGGCGCTTCGAGGCAGTGTCAGCATGTCCGTCAAGGACAGCCACGCGGTTCTAGAAATCCAAGCCGAGCAGATGGACGAAGCACGAGCCTATCTGACGGCTAATCACCCAAATGTGCGGATTATGAGTCGCGGTGAAAACCTCGAAATCTACAAAGAGGTGGGTTTGCCTAAAGATGTAGCAAAGCGTTTTGATATCCGTAAAATGAGCGGATCTCATGGCATTGGTCATACGCGGATGGCCACAGAGTCAGCCGTCACAACTCTTGGTGCCCATCCGTTCAACACGGGTATAGATCAATGTCTGGTTCACAATGGTTCGCTTTCCAATCACAACTCTTTGCGGCGCAAGCTGCGTCGGGCTGGAGTTCACATCGAGACCGAAAACGACAGCGAGGTGGGTGCTGCCTACCTTACTTGGAAAATGCAGAATGGTGCGACACTGGGCGAAGCCCTTGAAAGCAGCCTGACTGATTTGGATGGCTTTTTCACCTTTGTCGTCGGCACCAAGGACGGCTTTGGGGTAGTGCGCGACCCGATTGCCTGCAAGCCCGCCGTGATGGCTGAAACCGATCAATATGTCGCCTTCGGCTCGGAATATCGTGCGTTGGTGAATTTGCCAGGGATCGAAACCGCCCGGATTTGGGAACCTGAACCCGCCACCGTTTATTTCTGGAGCCACAACACGGCGTCCACCGACCACGAGGAAGCTGCCTGAATGCAAACATTTGACCTTGAGGCCGAAGGCCTTCGCGCCCTAAATTCCGCGTTGCACGCGCAGGCCTCCACCACCAACCAAACAGTTTGGGAAATCCTTAATCCCAAAGGCAGCCATGCGATAGCCGTGGGACTTGATGCGCCCATCGAAGTCACTATCAAGGGCTCGACCGGCTATTACTGCGCCGGCATGAACAAGCAGGCCACCGTACATGTGCATGGATCAACCGGCCCAGGCACGGCCGAGAACATGATGAGCGGTACCGTTATTGTCGAAGGCGACGCCAGCCAATATGCCGGTGCTACTGGCAATGGTGGCACGCTGATAATCAAGGGAAACGCCTCGTCACGCTGCGGTATTTCGATGAAGGGAATCGACATAATCGTGCACGGCAGTATCGGGCATATGTCCGCCTTTATGGCACAATCGGGCAATCTGGTCGTTTGCGGTGATGCAGGTGAGGCCTTGGGCGACTCGCTGTATGAAGCGCGCTTGTTCGTACGTGGCTCTGTGAAATCGCTAGGTGCCGACTGCATCGAAAAAGAGATGCGGGCCGAACATTTGGCAATTCTGGAAGATCTGTTGGAACGGGGAGGATGCGATGCAAAAGCCTCCGAGTTCAAACGTTATGGCTCTGCCCGCAAGCTATACAATTTCAATATCGATAACGCATATTAAAGGGCTGCTATGAGAGATGAACACAACGGCGCGCCGCGCACGATCCCGGTACAGTCCGCTACATTTACCGACAAGGTGAACGCCGAAATCCGGCGGGCGGCGGCCACGGGTATTTATGATATTCGGGGCGGCGGTGCCAAACGCAAGCTCCCGCATTTCGATGATCTGCTGTTTCTTGGCGCGTCCATTTCGCGCTACCCGCTCGAAGGGTACCGCGAAAAATGCGAAACGTCTGTGACGCTCGGCACGCGGTTTGCCAAAAATCCGATCAAACTGGACATCCCGATAACCATCGCAGGCATGTCGTTCGGTGCCTTGTCAGGCCCGGCAAAAGAGGCATTAGGGCGCGGGGCAAGTATGGCCGGAACCTCTACAACTACCGGCGACGGTGGCATGACCGAGGAAGAGCGCGGCCATTCAAAGACGTTGATCTATCAATACCTCCCCTCTCGATACGGCATGAACCCGGACGATCTACGGCGCTGCGATGCGATTGAAATCGTGGTGGGCCAAGGCGCCAAGCCGGGAGGTGGCGGCATGTTGTTAGGTCAGAAAATTTCGGACCGGGTCGCGAAAATGCGCAATTTACCGAAGGGCATCGACCAGCGCTCTGCGTGTCGTCACCCCGACTGGACCGGCCCAGACGATCTGGAAATTAAGATACTTGAGCTGCGCGAAATCACCGCTTGGAAGAAGCCCATCTACGT
>CALGEE010000258.1 GCA_937881525.1 uncultured Sphingomonadales bacterium
GCATGGACTGAAGCGTAAGCCCAGAATTACCATCCCCGGTGCCTGCAAGGCCTACAACAAGGCCATAACCGACCAATTGGTTTGAGCGCACGCCGGCTACATCTGCCATATCTTTAATGCGGTCAGCATAGGCCGTATTAAAGAAAGCCAAACCAAAAAAGCTGGCAAGAATCAGAAAGCGAACGAGGCCCATTTTATGTCCTTAAAGTGGTGAGACGGCGGTGAAGACACGCGCCAGCCAACCTTGTTTAGCGGTGTCAGCAATATCGCCGGCCCCAACATATTTTATCTCTGCATTCGCGATACGATCAGACAAAATTACATTGCTCGAGGAAATATCGTCAGGCCGCACAATGCCGCGAACTCGGATATATTCATCGCCATTGTTAAGCGTGAGCTTTTTTTGACCCAAGATTTCTAGATTTCCGGTGTCAAACACACGCACAACCGTGACAGACATTTGTCCCGTCAAAGAGTTTGATTGGCCCGCCGTGCCGGTGCCAGCAAAACTAGTCCCCGTTGAGGCATCAAAATCCGTTGAATCACCAGAACCAATAGAAGTTGGAAGGCCAAGTGCGTAGCTTGACGCTTTAGATGTTGCCGCATTTTGTGTCTTAGTAGCTTGGAAACGCTCTTGGAATTGCACCGTTAAAATATCACCAATAACCGAGGCGCGGCGATCTGCAGCAAAGAGGCCAGATTGGCCTTGTGCGAAAATGGATCCAGATGCCATACCGGTTTTTGTACCCGGTGCAGCGTCCTGCATCACTGGCAAATATTCGCTTGAAGCCACCTCTTCGACATAAGTCGAACAAGCTGCCAAACTCAAAGTTGCTACGATCAAGGCAGAGCTGATTAAATGTTTAGGTGCGCTTTTCATCTATCGCCCCTTAAAGGTTATTGTTGATATAGCGCATCATTTCGTCTGATGCTGTGATGGCTTTGGAAGAAACTTCATAGGCGCGCTGGGTTTCAATCATATCAACCAATTGCTGGACTACGTTCACATTCGAGCCCTCCAAATATCCTTGCACCAACTTACCAAAGCCACCCTCAATTGGGACACCCTCTTCAGGCGGTCCCGAAGCCGTACTTTCAACAGCAAAACTCTCACCAATCGACTGAAGGCCTCTTGGGTTCACAAAGTTTGAAATTGTTATCTGCCCAAGTTCCGTCGGTTCCGGAGTACCCGCTATGAGTGCAGTTACACGGCCATTACCCGCGATATTAACCTCGGTAACATTTGGCGGAATTTGGATTTGTGGTTGCAAAATATAACCACTCGATGTTGTCAAAATTCCGTCAGAGTTTGGTGAAAAAGAACCGTTTCGTGTATAGCCAGTGCGACCATCGGGTAAAAGAACCTGGAAAAATCCAGCTCCATCAACGGCGACATCCATCGCGTTTTCGGTCGAAATCAAGCTGCCTTGGGTATAAAGTTTTTGAGTGCTTACAATTTTAACACCTGTACCCACGCTGGAAGATGAGGTGAGCGATGTGCCATCAGCAGTTTCAGCACCTGCAGTTTTACTAACTTGGTACAGAAGGCTTTCAAAATTTACGCGGTCACGTTTAAAGCCAGTTGTATTCACGTTTGCCAAGTTGTTGGCAATAACTTGCATTTTCATTTGTTGGGCGTTTAGGCCCGTTTTGGCCACGTGCATTGCTGCTGCTGACATAATTCTGGCTCCTAATTGAACTGTTACACCTATTGTGCAAGAGCCGTGCCAGTTGTCCGCCGTGGGGTCAGATGATCGTTAAAAGACTTTTGATAAAAAAGGTCGGGAAAATTATTTGAATTAAAGATCAGCCCTCTGGCATCCGCATAAGCTGTGAACCACCCTCGTCAATCTCTTTTGCCAGACTGATGAATTTAATGCTGATTTCAAACTGACGTTGTAATTCCATCGAACTTACCAACTCTTCAACAGAATTCACATTGGCTGCCTCCAACATACCTTGTACAATCTTAACTTGCGGATCTGCGGCGGGCACAGCGCCCCCTTCGACCCTTATTTGTCCATCTATATCCTTGAACAAAGTTGCAGGATCAGGATTAGTTGTTCCAATAAAACCATATGACGTAAATTCCCCCGAAGGCGTCGAGAGAGCGTCTACCAAAATCTCACCAGTTTCCTGAATTTGTATTTCCCGATATGAAGGTATTACGATGGGTTGCAGACCCCGGTCTAAGATCTGGCTTCCAGAGCCATCTATCAATGTACCTTCGGCATCTAGGGTCAAATCACCTCGACGGCTCAAAGCTACCAGCCCATTCCGCGGTTGCGTAAACATATAACCATCACCCACAACGGAAACATCAGTATCCACACCAGTTTCAGAAATAGTTCCCTGAGCCTTAGAAAAGGCAGACTTACCTGTTTCCAAGCCTAACGATCGCGCAGAGAGTTGACCATCAAAAGACAGGTTCATACTGCCACTTTCGTCAGCCAAATCACGCCGAAAACCTGGAACGTTCACGTTTGCCAGGTTGTTCGACGTGCGAAACCGCTGATCATAAATATTCTTCAACGAATTGAAGGCGGTGTGGATCATACGGTCCATGGGGTCTCCTTAATTAGGTTCAACACCCGCTTACATGCGGATGTTAATGATTGTTTGGTTCAAACTTGTGGTTGTTTCGATCGCTTTTGCAGAGGCTTGGTAGTTCCTTTGCGCCGTAATCAAGTTCACAAGCTCTTCGGTAATATCGACGTTTGAGCGCTCCAGCGAACCGGATAGGATTGTACCAAAGCCTTCGGCACCCGCCTCGCCAAC
>CALGEE010000259.1 GCA_937881525.1 uncultured Sphingomonadales bacterium
TCGATGTTCCGCTGACGATCTCGGTGGTCGGCGCGGAGGCTATTGATCGCGCCAATCTCGACAATATTTCGGGCATTGCCACGCAGACCCCCGGCTTCTCGTTCAAGCAGGGCTTTGGCCGCACGGGCGGTGGCGGCGGCGCGGGCGTTCGGCCTTCGATCCGCGGCATGTCCTCGATCGTCGGCCAGCCCAACGCCGCCTTTTTCATCGACGGCATTTTCGTCTCGGACAACATCAGCAGCTATCAACTCGACAACATCGAGCGGGTCGAGGTGATCAAGGGGCCGCAGTCGGCCCTGTTCGGGCGCGGCACCTTCGCCGGGGCGATCAACTATGTGACGCGCAAGCCAACAAATGAGTTCACCGGCCGCGCGAGGCTCACTGTCGGCCAATACGACAACTTGGAATTATCAGGGTATATTTCCGGTCCGATCATCAAGGATGTGCTGCTGTTCGAGATCAACGCACGCAGCTACAATTTCGGCGGCGACTATAAGAATGCGGCAAGCGGCAAGCTCGATCTCGGTGACCAGCACAGCACCAATGTCGGCGGACGCTTATTGTTCAAGCCCGCCGACGCGTTCGAAGCCATAGCCTCGTTCGGGTTCAGCAAAGATCAGGACACGGCCTATGTTTACAATCCGCAAGGATCGCTGAAGAACAACTGCTTCGCGCCGCCGATCATTGCGACGGTGCCGTTTCCGCGAACCAATACAAGCCGCCGCGGCTTTTATTGCGGTGAGATTAAGACGTTGCCGTCCTATTTTGCCAATAACGACGCGCTCGCGGAGCGTGGATATCATGGTCTGGATCGCAAATTCTATCGCGCCAATCTGGTTCTGACCTACACCACGGAGGGCGGTACGACGCTGACTTCCAACACCTCCTACAATCACAACTACAGCATCACCGGACAAGACAATGCGACCTTGGTGACAGCGGTTCCGTCGTTCGCCATCAATGGTTCAACAAACCAGGATTCCAGCCAAGAGTTCCGTCTCGCCAGCCCGCAGGACAAGCGAATTCGGGGTGCCTTTGGCGCGTACTTGTACAACGAAGACGTGCTTCCCGGCTTCGAGGTCAATGCCGCGACCAATACCCGCCGACCTTACGATAGCCCCAACGGCGTGCGCAGCAAGTCGGTGTTCGGAATGCTGGAAGGTGACGTAACCGAGCAGTTGACTGTGAGCGCCGAAGCCCGTCAGCAATACGACCGGATTATCGGATCGAAGCGCGTTTTGGGTCCGGTGGGCGGGCCACCGGCTGCAGCGATCAACGTCAAGGAAAAGAAGTTCGATGCCTTGTTGCCGCGCTTCACGGCGCGCTATAAAATTCACGAAAACCTGAACGTCTATGCGACGGCTGCGAAGGGCAACAAACCTGGCGGGTTCAACACTTTCCCGACGGATGCCACTGCGGCCGATATTGCAACATTCACCAGTGCGGGCTTTGCTACGTTCGATGAAGAAAGCGCTTGGAGCTATGAACTTGGCGTCAAAGGACGCAGGGGCGGCGTCAATTTCGCAATAGCGGGTTTCTACACCGACTGGAGCAAACAGCAGCTTAGCCGCGGCGAAGCCTACACACGCTTGTCCGGAACACCGAATAGCGTCACGTTCATCCAAAACGCAGGTCAATCCCAGATCAAGGGCTTCGAAATAGATTTGTCAGGCAAGCCTGCGCCATGGCTCTATCTGCGGGCGGCCTACGCCTTCGTCGATGCGCGCTTCACACGCTTCTACGACGACACTACCGAGGAAATCTACGACACTGACGGCCGACCGGGCTTCATCAAGGGCGTCCGCAATCCGCTTGATGTGGATGGACTGGAAGGTGACGTCAGTGGCAACCGGCTGCCGCAGACACCCCAACATCAGGCGACAATAACTGCTGACATCACGCATCCCATCAACGACAAACTTTCATTCCTCTTCCGCAGCGATCTTGCTTACGAGTCGAAACGCTACAGCCAGGTCGACAATTTGAATTGGGCTGGAGACAGCTTCAATCTCAACGCCAGCTTGGGACTGCAATCATCAAACTGGACGATCAACCTTTTTGCAAGAAACCTGCTCCAAGATCGCACACCGCTGGTTGTGTCACGTGTTCTCGACTTCAATCGACTGATGACCCGCGTCAATCCGTTGACGGGACTTAATCAAACAACCTTCTTCCGCGATTTCTTTGTGTCGGCTCCGCGCAAACGGCAGTTCGGCATCAATGCGTCGTATAAATTCTAGCAAAGCACCTGGCCAACCTTCCGGGATTGTCTGAGCGCATCGGTGCGGCCTGAGCTGGTCCGCAGACTATCAGGAGAATAGCATGGCGGTATCGACCTTGACACTACGGCGCTGGCACCGGCGGTTTGCGCTGGTGCTCGGGCTGTTCTTTGTCGTCCAGGGCATCACCGGCGCGATCGCGCAAAACCGGTTCTGGCTACTACAGGCCACCGATCCCGGCTTTTATCGGGCCGACGGCAGCGGTCCGCCCGCCCCGCCGGGCGACATCCTCGCCGATATTCAGCGGGAACGTCCCGGCTTTCAGGTTGCGCACATGATGTATCCGGCGGCTGTCTCGCCCAACACCGCCATCGTCGTAATGGGCGGTCGCGACATCAAGAGGCACGATATGTCGCGCATAGTTCTGGTCAATCAGTTCGAGAACAAGGTCATCACCGAACAGTCGGCGACAGCGGGCTGGGTCGGTATCGCTTCCGCGATTCACAAATGGCTGATTTTCGGCACGCCAGGCAAGATCATCCTGACCATACTCGGGATCGGCGTCGTCACCTTCTCAGCGCTCGGCATCGTGATCTGGTTCCGGACGCGGAACACCAGCCGCAACGTCAAGGGCGTGGTCAAATTCCACCGCACCGCCGGTATCGTCGCTGGACTGTTCATCATCTCGGTCGCGGGCACCGGCACCGCGCTCAACCTCTACACCTGGGCCGAGAAGACCTCGGGCCGTTCGGTGTTCAAGAGCAATATGGAGATGCCCGCTGGGCACGCGGGCATGGCAATGACCCCCGCCGTCGATGCCAACACAGCGTACGCCACCGCGCAAAAGGCAGTCGGCAATCTGCACATGATTGCGTTCGGACCGGCGGGACCGCACGCGGCCAACTACTGGTTCGCATTCATGGATAAGCAGCTGAAGCGGACCGACGTGCTGGTCGATCCGCAGACCGGCAAGGTGGTCGGCAGCTATCCGACCGGTCTGACAAGCGGCGGCGATGGCGTCCGCGGTTGGCTTTTCCCGGTCCATAGCGGCTACGTCATCGGTCCGGTCGGCGGAGTGATTTATTCGATCATCGGCGTGTCGGTGAGCTTGTGGGTGGCGACGGGCTTCATCATGTGGCGGCGCGGGCGCAAGCCGAAGCGCAGGATCGCGGCGGAGGCAGCCGCCTGATGCCGCCGAGGTTGCACCGCGTAGTGCGCGCGGTCCACAAATATGCTGGGCTGACCGCATACGCGTGGTTGCTGGTGCTGGCGCTGACCGGTATCGCGCTCGATCATAACGAGTGGCGCTGGCTCAATCAGACCAGCGTGCCGCCGGCGTGGACAGCTAAACAGATCGGGCGGCTGGTGTCGGGCACGATCATGCGCCACATCGCGGTCGCCGATGGTGCCGTTCTCGGCGCGTCCGAGCGCGGAGCGTGGCGCTCGGCGGACGGTGGCAAGACGTGGGTGCTGGTGGCGGTTTGATAATGACCATTATGGCGCTCAGTCTTACGGTTTGGTTTGTGAGCGAACTGATCATGTGGCGTCGCAATCGCCCGCGCAAAAGAAGCAAAGCAGCCACTTCATGAAGCTTGTGACAAAACCCTCGCCGCAAACTTACAAATTGTTGCGAAAGATTCACAAGTTTTCCGGCCTTACGGCTGCGGTTTGGTTATTGATCGTCGCCACTACCGGTATATTACTCGACCATCATGAATGGCGATGGCTGAGTCAAACCAGCGTCAACAACGAGCTGATGTCGGATCAGATGCAGCGATTAACGCCTGCGACCGTCATGCGGCATATCTCGTCCGATGGGCAAAGCATCATTGGTGGTTCTGAACGTGGTACTTGGTATTCGCGTGACAGCGGGAACACTTGGGTCGCCATCAAATTTAAAGGCCTAACCGGCCAACCTCAACTTTTCGACATGGCACAAATAGACAGCGGAGGAATTACCCAAACTTATCTAGCGACTGACGATGGTCTGTGGAAACTGGATTCGTCTGTCATGATGGCTTCAAGGCTGGCATGGCAGAATAATGCTATAACTTCTCTTAGCGAGGGCAGTATACCCGGTACCTTGCTAGCCGTGCGCAACCATAGCGATCTATTGGGGTATGATCTCGCCAGCACCGACGTCATATCTTATGATCTATCTACGCGGTATTTAGGAAAATTAGCGCCTTTGGAAGTGGGAAGGCTAGTCATGGATATTCATTTCGGCCGCGCCCTTCCAGGCTCTTGGGGGCCACTCGTAAATGACATCGGTGGTGTAGCGATGGCCGTTCTTTCGCTCACGGGGTTGGCTTATTGGTGGATTACACGATCCGGCAGGCGCAGGGGCATTTCGATGAAAACGCAACGCGGCGCTATCCGCTGGTTATTCCGTTCGCATGCTCCAATAATAGGCGTGATCGGAGCAATTCCGATCCTCTACCTCTCAATCACCGCAATTCCGTTGAATCATATCTACGGGTTTCTGAGCTGGGCAGACGAGAAAGTCGTGAGTGCCGCACTAACGCCGCCGGTCTACTCCAAACTTCATCTCGAAGGTGAAATACAGGATGCGGTGGCCTGGCCAGGAGATGCGGACCGACTACTCATTGCCACACGATTAGGCGTTTTTGAAACTCGCGACCGCGGCGTCAACTGGTCTGAATCTTCAGTTCAGGCGCTTGCCACTGGTTTCAATGGTGCGTATCTGACGCGAAGGGGCGAATGGATCTTCGCGGGCTATAGCGAGAACAAAAACTATGCATTAAATATGCAACAAGAAAACTGGGTTAAACTTAAAAATATGCCCAGTGCATTGACTAGCGCCGCGCAAACCTCGAACGGATGGCTCTTCAAAACCAGCCGCGGGATATTTGCCTCAAACGCCGTTAACGGTCGTCTAAATGATAGTGGCATCGCTTTTCGTCATGCTGCACCTGGCACGACAATATTTCTTCTTATCGCGGACATCCATACCGGCCTCACAATTCACAAAGAGTTTAAATGGATGAGTGATTTGTTCGCCGTCCTCGCAATCCTCTTGGTTATCTCAGGCCCACTAATGTGGTTGCGCCGTAAATGGGTCTAACGCCAACTAGATGAACCCAAACACTCACCCGTTTTAAACTGGAAACAATCTCAAATTATCTGACGACGGACACTTAAACATGAAGCGAAGCATCTCCTGTATCGCATTAGCTCTGGCCTTAGCGATGGCGCCAATGGTGTCAGCACCGGCACTTGCGGGGGCAGAAATCGATTTCGCGATCTATCGCGGCCCCGCTGGCACGGATATCGGATATTTGCTTTTCGTGCGGACGGTGAACGGGCCGCTCGACCATATCTTCGATACAAAAAAGCTTCCGTTCAGTTGGAACCCTTCCTTTGCACCGCGTATTCCGGAGCACCTCAAGCCCTATGCCAGATCCTATGTCTAGCCGCCGCTCGGGTAAAAGTCCCGCGTCGGTCCATGCGGCCCTCGCGCTGCTTACCGCAGCCTATGTGCTGTCCTATGTCGACAGGACCATCATAGCGCTCATGGTGGGGCCGATCAGGGCCGACCTCGGGCTGACCGACACGCAATTCAGCCTGCTCGGCGGCCTGGCTTTCGCCGTCTTCTACTCGACCTTGGGCGTACCCTTCGGCTGGTGGGCTGACCGGGGTAACCGTCCCAGGATCGTGGCGCTTGGGGTCTTCTTTTGGAGCGTGATGACGATGCTGTGCGGTTTCGCCCGCAGCTTTACAGGGCTGTTTCTGATGCGCGTGGGCGTCGGCGTGGGCGAAGCGGCGCTCTCGCCCAGCGCCTATTCACTGATCGCCGAAACATACCCGCCCAACCGCGTGGGCCGGGCACTATCAATCTACGGAACGGGCATTTACCTCGGGGTCGGCTTGAGTTTCGTCCTGGGCGGCGTGTTGGTGGACCGTCTTTCCGCGCTGCCCCCGATCGAGATTGGCTTTCTGGGAGAGTTCGCGGGCTGGCAGCAAGTGTTCCTCCTCGTCGGATTTCCAGGGCTGTTGCTCGCACCGCTGGCCCTGTTTGTGCTGCGCGAGCCGCGGCTTGAGCGTCTTTCTGACACTGTTGAACCAGGCGCGGACGGTAGGGCCGACCCGTCCCGCCCCAATATTTTCGCCTGGCTGGGCCAGAACCGACTGTTTCTGATCGCGCATTTCCTCGGCTTTTCGGCGCTCAGCCTAGCCTTTAACGGTTACCTTGCGTGGATGGCGGAGTTCCTGCTGAGGACGTTCGCGGTTAGCAAATCCGAGAGCGGGTTTGCAATTGGCATCATCGTCCTGATCCTTGGGGTGGGCGGGATGCTCGCGGGCGGCTTCGTGTCTGACTGGCTTCGACAGAGAGGCGATCTCAAGGGGGCCCTCACCGCAGCATGCGGGGGAGCAATAGCCATGACGCCCTTTGCGGCGATAGCGCCGCTCATGCCAAGCGCGACTGCAAGTCTGCTGGCCTTCGCACCGATCATGGCGCTTTCCGCCTTCTGTTTCGGTCCTGCCGTGATCGCGCTGCAACTCGCCACTCCGATTGACCTTCGCGCGCGCACCTCTGCGCTGTTCCTTCTGGTCGTGAACCTTGCTGGTATCGGACTGGGTGGGACGGTCGTCGCGGCGATCTCCGATTTCTCGCTCGGCGCAGATGGCGCGCGCATCGGCGAGGCATTGGCGCTCGCCGGCGGCGCAAGCGCGCTGATCGGCGTGCCGCTGTTGTTCCTCGCGCGGCATAAGATGCCGACTTATGAATAGCGCCACCGGACATTCCTGGAGCGAGGCAGGATACCTGAAGGCTGCACCGATCGATCGCCTCGGACTAGTCGTAGGCAATATCGATCTGGCGGTCAGCGATCTCAGACAGCATGGCCTGCAGGTAAGCAATCCGGAACCGCTTTATGGTGAGAACGGTCCGCTTGACCAGGTCATCGCAAAGCTTCGAGCGTGGCGGCCTCCTATCGTTGTCGGCCCGGTCATCGCGCATGATGGCACAGAGATCGAGATCGCAGCCCATGACCCCGACGGGATGCGGATCCATGGGGTGAATAGAAGGCCGAAGCCGTGAGCCAAGCTCCAGTCGTGATTGTCGGTGCTGGACCTGTTGGCCTGAGCGCTGCGCTCAGGCTCTCGGCACTTGGCGTTCCCAGCATCGTGCTCGAGGCCGAGCGGGTAGCAGCGCACGATTTGCGCGCTTCCACCTTTCACCCGCCGACCCTCGAAATGCTGGATACACTGGGCATTACTGAGCTTCTGATTGCGCGGGGGCTGGTCACGCCGAACTGGCAAATTCGCTTGCACGAGACGGGAGAGCGCGCTGTCTTCGAACTTGGCCATATCGCCGCGGATACGCGCTATCCCTTTCGCCTCCAATGCGAACAGTCGGTCCTGTGTCAGCTTGCTGAGGAAAAGACAGCGAACGACAAGGCGATCGAGATCATCCGCGAGGTCGAGGTCGTTTCGGTCGAACAGGACTATGATGGCGCCACTGCAGTTGCTGCGGATGGACGGAGATTCGAGGGGCGCTTCGTGATTGGCGCGGACGGTGGACGCAGCCAGGTGCGCAAGTCATGCGGCTTTGAATTCGAAGGCTTCACCTATCCAGAAACGACTATCCTCGCAACAACGAAATTTCCTTTCCAGGATCACATAGCGGGGCTTTCGAATGTCAACTACTGCTGGTCCGCGAACGGCACATTCAGCCTGTTGCGATTGCCTAATATCTGGCGCTGCAGCCTCTATTCGGACGCGGGCGAATCCGTTGAACAGGCGCTCGATCCGTCAGCGATCGAAACCAAGCTGCAGCGGATCGTTCCTCTTGATGCGCCGCACGAGGTAATGGAAATTCGGCCCTACCGGATCCACAACAGGATTGTTGAAACGTACCGGAAGGGCAATGTGATCCTCGCCGGAGATGCAGCACACCTCAACTCGCCTTCGGGCGGCATGGGCATGAATGGCGGCGTGCACGATGCTTTTGCATTGGCAGAGGCAATCGCCGGGATATTGGCGGGCGACGACGAACGCCTGCTCGATCGCTATTCGCGCAGTCGCAAGATGATTGCCCAGGAACAGATCCTGCAGCAGGCGCATCGCAATCGGACCCGAATGCAGGAACGCGACCCTGCGGCGCGGCGCGCTGAACTGGCAAGGCTGCAGGCGATCTGTGCCGATCCTGCGCAATCCCGCACGTTCCTGCTCAAGAGTTCGATGATCGAAGGCTTGCGCCAAGCGCAGGCAATGCAATGACAGACGCGCCGCTCGCCCTGCTGACGCCCATGGCCAATCCCACGATCGAGCGTGAAATGCGTCGATTGGTCCCGGATTGCTGCGATTACGTTGTCGGCAGGCTAGTATCGCGCTTGGATGATTCCCGCGAGCGGCTGATTAGCTATGCGGAAGATTTGGGCCAGTCGCTCGCGCAATTCGGAGGCCTGCCGCTGTCCGCAATTGCTTTTGCATGCACAGCGTCGAGCTATCTGATCGGCCTCGAGCGAGAGGATAGCCTCGCCAAACAGGTGGGAATGCCCGTGTTATGGGCGGCCGCAACTATTCGAGAGGAGCTGTCGCGCCGCGGCGCCAGACGACTTGCTGTAGTCTCGCCATACCCGGATGCGATCCATCAGGCCGGTCTCGCATACTGGTCATCTGCCGGATTCGTGACGATCTTTGACGAGCGTGTCGAGATTGGGTCGGACGATACCAGAAGCATCTATGCTCTAGCCGGGAGCGAAGCGCAGGCTGCGGTCATTCGGGCGCGCGAGGCCGCTCCCGACGCTGTCCTGCTTTCCGGCACCGGCATGCCGACATTGGCGCTGCTCGATCCGCAGGGAATGCCGCCGATCATTTCATCCAATCATTGCCTCGCACAGGCCATGATGCGCAATCAAGGGATCAATCCATGAGCGAGCTTTGCACCAGTTTTATCAATGGTGGTTGGACGAGTGGCGAGGGTGCTGAGCGCATTCCGGTCATCTCGCCGATCGATGAGACACTGGTTGCGGAGATCGCCCAGGCCGATGCGGCAGAGGTTGACCACGCTGTGCGGGCCGCGCGCAAGGCGTTCGTCGCCGGGGCGTGGCGCAATGCGCCGGTTTCCAAACGCCAGTCCGTGCTGCGCCGGATTGCGGCTTTGATCCGCGAGAAGGCTGATGTGCTCGCCGAACGCGAATGTGCCAATGCGGGCTTGCCGATCCGCCAGATCCGCGAACGGCATGTCCAGCGCGCTGCGGCAAACTTCGAGTTCTTCGCCGACTTCATCGGCCAGACGGCGAATGAGTGTTATGAGCAGGAGCCGCCCTTTCTAACCATCGTCCGGCGCGAGCCAGTGGGCATTGCTGCGCTGGTCGCGCCCTGGAACGCGCCGCTCGCCTTGGCGACGATGGAGATGGCTGGGGCCCTGGCATTCGGCAACTGCTGCATCCTCAAGCCATCCGAGTATACTCCGCTCGAATTCGTTCCGCTATTCGAGTTGATGAAGGAGGCAGGTGTTCCCGATGGCGTGGTCGGGCTAGTGAATGGCAGCGGTCCGGTGACCGGCGCGGCACTGGTCGGTCATATAGATATCGATGTCGTAGCCTTTATCGGCGGAACCGAAACAGGGCGCCACATTGCCCGCGCGGCTGGTGGAAACCTCAAGAAATATGTGGCCGAGCTTGGCGGGAAGTCGGCCAATATCATCACCCCCCAGTGCGACCTTGAGCGTGCGCTCGATGCGGCGCTGGTCAGCATATATTCTAACAACGGGCAGCAATGTCTGGCCGGTTCCCGCATCCTGGTCGATCAATCGATAGCCAAGGATTTCATCGATCGCTTCGTTGCACGAGCCAAGAATATTCGGGTCGGAGATCCGCGCGACATGGCGACAGAGGTCGGCCCGGTTATCAGCAGGGCGCAATATGACCGCGTTCTGTCTTTCGCTGCGGGCGCCAATATCCTGACGGGAGGAAAGCGTGCCGATGGGTTCGATCGGGGTTATTACGTCTCCCCGACGGTCGCGCTCGCCGAGGACAATGCGACCCCCTTGTGTCAGGAAGAAATATTCGGGCCCTTCGCGACCTTCCTCACCTATGACGGGATAGATCAGGCAATCGAGATTGCCAATCAGAGCGAGTTCGGCCTTGTTGCCTATCTATGGTGCTCGGATATGCCGACCGTGATGCGGGCACAGGATGCATTGCAGGCCGGCACGATCTGGGTGAATACGCCCTTGGCACGCGACCTGCGCGCACCCTTTGGCGGTTACAAGAATTCCGGCGTGGGACGAACCGGAGGCCTATCAAGCAGAAACCTCTTCACCGAGGAAAAGGTCGTCACAATGCCGATGCAGGATTTCCCGATCGCCAAGCTTGGGCTTTGA
>CALGEE010000260.1 GCA_937881525.1 uncultured Sphingomonadales bacterium
GATCGTGTCGGGTTCGTTGTCGCGGGCAAACACACCGACCTTCAGCAATTCGGCGCTTACTTTATCTTCATAGCCCTTTTGGGCGCGAATGATGGCGGTCAGGGTATGCATGGGTGGTTTCCTCCTAAAATCAGGTGGGCAAGGCAATGCCAAGCTCTGCGCACATAGCCTCCTGCATCTTGAATTTTTGGGGTTTGCCCGTAGCCGTCACCGGCATTTCATCCGCAAATCGGATATGGCGCGGTACTTTGAAGCGGGCAATTTTTTCGCGACACCAGTCTTGCAGTCCGGTTGCTGTCAGATCAGCATTGGGGCGCAGGATGATCCAAGCGGCCACCTCTTCGCCCAGCCGCGCGTCAGGCAGACCAAAGACCTGCACCTGTGCAATATCAGGATGTGTCAGCAGCAGGTCTTCAACCTCGGCCGGATAGATATTTTCACCGCCCCGGATCAGCATGTCGCCCGCACGTCCGGTGATTTGGCAATAGCCTTCTGCGTCGATGGTCGCGAGATCGCCCGTATGCATCCAGCCGTCATGGATAGCGTGGGCGGTAAATTCAGGATCATTCCAATAACCCTTCATCACCAAATAGCCCCGTGTCAGCAACTGGCCTTGGTGCCCCACCGGGAGGGTTCGCCCCGCATCATCAACGACGCGGCACTCAACATGCGGCTGAATACGGCCCACAGTAGAAACTCGCCGCGCGGGTGGATCGCCGGGATCAGACTGAAACGAGATCGGGCTGGTTTCTGTCATACCATAGCCGATGGTGATGCCGCTGCAATGCATATCCTTCATCACGCGGGCCATCAGCGACGCAGGGCAGAGAGATCCGGCCATCACCCCCGTCCGCAGTCGGCGCAGATCAAAGCGGGCAAACTCTGGATGATCCAGCATCGCGACGAACATGGTGGGCACGCCATGCAGCGCGGTGCAACCTTCAGCTTCGACGGCCTTTAAGGTGGCAAGTGGGTCAAACCCTTCGCTCGGAAAGACCATTTTGACGCCGTAAGATGCCGCCGCAAGGTTGCCCAGCACCATCCCAAAACAATGATATAGCGGCACCGGAATGCACAGCGCATCATCCGGTGTCAGCTGCATGGTACGCGCTGTTGAGATGGCATTGTTGATGATATTGAAGTGACTCAGGGTCGCACCCTTGGGGTGACCTGTAGTGCCAGAAGTGAACTGGATGTTGATCGCGTCACCCGGTTTCAGCGCCGCGCTGATTCCATCAAGGCGGGCCTTGGGCGCGGCATTGCCCCTTGTCATGACCTCGTCAAAAGAAATCGCACCCGCCATAGGGTCGGACCCAATCTGGACGATACGGCGCAATTTGGGCAGCTTTTTACTGTGCAGGTGACCGGTCTGAGCGGTGGCAAGTTCGGGCGCAAGATCCCGCAGCTTGCCCAGATAATCTGATTCTCGAAATTGCGCTGCGGTGATCAACGTGCTGACCCCAGCATGGCGCAGGGCGTATTCCAGTTCGAGCGTCTGATAAGCGGGGTTGATGTTCACCAAGATTGCACCGATCCGCGCCGTGGCAAATTGTGTCAGCACCCATTCCGGTCTATTGGGTGACCAGATGCCCACTCGGTCGCCCTTGTAGACTCCGATCGACAACAGTCCGGCTGCCAACCGGTCCACCCGACGCATAAGGTCTTCATAGGTCCAGCGCTCTCCGGTCTGGCTAAAAACCGTGGCCATGCGGTGCCCATGTCGTTTGCGCACCTCGGCCATGAAGCCTGGTATCGTCGCATGGATCAAAGGGCGTTTGGTGCTTCCTTTTACATGTGAAAGACCGTTGATTGGACGTGTCATAACAGCTCCAGCCTACATCTCGCGCCAGTCGCCCACCTGTTCAAAGGCCGAGGCGGCGCGGTAGATCGTGCTTTCATCATAACGCCGCCCAATGATTTGCAGACCAACGGGCAACCCGTCTGACATGCCGCAAGGCACCGACATCGCTGGATGGCCTGTGACGTCGAATGTTGCGGTGTTAGTGATATTCTCGAACGCACGTTGGCACCATTCTTCCAGCGTGGCGTCGCTGGACGGGATCGGCGGTGCCTTCATCGCGGTTGTTGGCGTCAGCAACAAGTCGTAAGCAGCAAATACTTTGTTGAACTCATCGCGCAGCTGACGCGACAAGTTCTGCGCTTTGGCATAATAGCGACCGCGCGTGTGCTTGAGGTGATATTGGCCTATCAGCATGGAAATCTTGAGCGTATCGCTCAGCTCGTCCGCGCGGGTGCGCCAGTTGGAGTGATACTCCAGCAATGAGGTTGTATAAAGCCCCTCCCAGCCAGTGCCCATGCCATTACCCAGCATCATCTGCTGGGTCAGCCCCTCTAGCGCAATGGGTGTCCAGATCGCGACGCCGTGCACGTGCCAGGGTACTGAAATTTCGTCCACGGTGGCGCCCAAACTTCGCAGAGTTTCAGCGGCGGCACGCACCTTGTCGTTGACATCTTCCTCAGCACCGGGTTGTTCATAGCCTTCCTTGATCACGCCAATCCGTAGGCCAGAAACGCCACCTCCAACGGCGGCAGTGTAGCGTTCCGTTTTCACGTCATACTGTCGCGGATCAAGGCCGTCGGGCCCTGCGATCACTTCCAGCATCAGCGCATTGTCCATGACATTTTGCGTCATTGGGCCGGTATGGTCGATGGTGTTCTCAATTGGCATGATGCCGGAATAGGGAACAAGACCATGGGTAGGCTTCATCCCATAGCAGCCACAAAAGGAGGCAGGCATGCGGATTGACCCACCTTGGTCGCCGCCGATGGCCATGTCGATCAAACCTCCGCCCACCAAGGCACCCGAACCAGAAGACGATCCGCCGGCAGAATAGCCATGCTTATGCGGATTATGTACTGGGCCAGCCGCGTTAGTATGCGAGCCGCCAGACAGGCAAAAATATTCACAATGGGCTTTTCCTGCGATGGTGGCACCGGCGTCCAGCAGACGGGTCACAATGGTGGCGTCCAGATCAGGGACATAGCCCTTGAGCGTCGACGCGCCGTTCATCATTGGCACACCGGCAAGGCAGACATTATCCTTAAGCGCAACACTGCGGCCCAGAAGCGGACCACGCGGGGCGCCTTTGATCTCGGTCTTTACGTACCACGCATTCATCGGGTTTTCTTCGACAGTCGGGCGGTGCCCCGAGGTGCGGGGATACAGCACTGGGGGCAGATAATCGGGCAGCCCGTCGACAATGTCATAGGCATCCAGCGTGCCTTGCATCACGTTCAGGAACTCTTGCACACGGGCATCGGACATGCTCATCCCCAGCTGAGAGACGACGTCTTTCATCTGGGATAGGGTGG
>CALGEE010000261.1 GCA_937881525.1 uncultured Sphingomonadales bacterium
AACAAATGCAAAGCAGCTTTACCTTTGCGACAGCTCCGACAGTTCACTTTGGCACCGACACATTGGGCAAATTGGGCGATATGGCGGGGTCAATACTGGGTAAGAGATGTTTGATCGTGACAGACAAGGGTCTCGTGGCAACCGGAATAGTGGACCAGGCTCTGGCAGCACTTCAGGCTGAGGGCTTTCTGTGCGACGTTTTTGACGAAGTGGAAGCGGATCCATCCGAAGGGACCGTTCTTTCAGCGGTAGCGAAGGCTATTGAACTGGGGTCCGAAAGCATCGTTGGGCTTGGTGGTGGATCATCGCTGGATGTGGCCAAGCTTGTCGCCTATTTGGCTGGGACTGGTGAACAGATTGCCGAAATCTACGGTGTCGGGCTCGCCAAAGGCAGTCGTCTGCCGCTCGTCCTGATCCCGACAACTTCGGGCACCGGGTCAGAAGTGACACCAATTGCGATCGTGACAACGCCAAGTAGTGAAAAGATGGGTGTTGTCTCGCCCGCACTGCTGCCTGATATGGCAGTGCTTGATCCGTCGCTGACTTTGGGTTTGCCTGCCAACACCACTGCTGCAACCGGTATTGATGCAATGGTTCACGCCATCGAGGCCTACGCATCGGCAAGCCCAAACAACAATCCGATTTCGCGCACACTTGCGCTGGAAGCTCTCAGGCTTTTGGGTGGATCGCTTTTGCGCGGCGTTCACCATGGACAAGATCTAGAGGCCCGGTCCCGATTGCTGATCGGGTCAATGCTGGCTGGACAGGCATTTGCGAATTCGCCCGTCGCAGCAGTGCATGCGCTGGCGTACCCAATTGGCGGGCATTTCAAGATACCGCACGGACTTTCAAATGCGTTGGTGTTGCCGCACGTCTTAAGGTTCAACGCAGAATCTGCGCCAGAAAGCTACGCTGAAATGGCGTCGGCGGCTTTCCCGCATTTGGCCGACATACCTCAGGATATGCGTGCAGGAGCGTTTTGTGAGGCGTTGGCAAAACTATCAGATGATTGCGGTTTGCCGCAGCGGCTTCGCGACGTGGGAATAGGGCGCGACAGCCTTCCGATGATGGCAAAGGACGCCATGAACCAAACACGTCTACTTGTGAACAACCCACGTTTGGTCACCGAGGCCGACGCATTATCAATCTACGAGGCAGCATGGTGAATAGACCTAAACCCCCGACACGCGCGGGCTATCCCGTTTTTCGAACTCTGACGACCCGTTGGTTTGATAATGATATCTATGGGCACATCAATAACACGGTTCATTACGAGTTGTTCGATACTGCCGTGAATGGATATCTGGTTGAAGAAGGTGTTCTTGATCTACGCAATAGCCCGACTGTCTTCCTTGTCGTAAACTCTGGGTGTAGCTATTTTTCCGAACTGACATTTCCTGATGTCATCAACGCGGGATTGCGCGTAACCAAATTAGGGTCGTCCTCGGTACAATACGAAATAGGCTTGTTTTCCCGAGAAAGTGGATGGGCGGCCGCAAGCGGGCATTTCGTGCACGTCAACGTCGATCGCCAAACACGGCGACCTGTTCGGATTACAGACCATGCCCGCGACGTGCTGAAAGAACTGATGGCGGAAGAATAAGAGCTCCAATGTGCCAAGCGGCTCATAAACCCGTAAGTTATACTTACAACATTTCAATCTAACGTAATCATTATTTAACATCTAAATCGGGCGACGCGCGGAGGTTGTGGGCGCTTTAACAATTCGGGAGGACGAATGATGAGAATGAAAGTTGCCGCTGCTGCCGCAGTTTTGGGCGCATTGACAATACCGGTGCAGGCCGGATCACTTGAACGCAACAACATGCCAGTAGAGCTGCTGTTCGAGCCGGGAAACCTGCTTCAGTTCTCTTATACGGGCCCACGGCCAGACCTGTCAGCTGAACCCTTTGGAAGTACAGGCAGCGTTTTTGATGACTTTTCGACATTCGGTTTTGTGTACAAAACAGACTTG
>CALGEE010000262.1 GCA_937881525.1 uncultured Sphingomonadales bacterium
TATCGATGAAGCCGTACACGACTTGTACGCCAGAATTTTCCAACTGCGATGCCCAATGCAGATTTTGCTCTTCGTCAAACCGCGCCTTGAGCTCGACAATCGCAGTCACCGATTTTCCGGCCTCGGCCGCTTCACACAAGGCGCGAATGACGGCGGATTGCTTGCCGGCACGATACAGCGTTTGTTTAATCGCCACGACGTCCGGATCCAGCGCTGCCTGCTGCAGAAACGCCAGCACAACGTCAAAGCTCTCATAGGGGTGGTGGATAACGATGTCTTTTTGGCTAATTGCCGAAAAACAATCGCCATCATGTTCCAATATGCGTTCCGGGAAGCGGGGAGAGTATGACGGGAATTTGAGGGCAGGTCGGTCTTCGTCCACCAATTGCCCGAGGTCGCCAATGCCCAAAAAGCCGACCGTTTCGACCACAATGGATGCGCCAGCGCCAAGTTCCGAACGGATTAATGTCGCCAATTCGCTTGGCAGGCCATTTTCCAGCTTGAGCCGAATAATCCGCCCGCGACGGCGCCGCTTGATGGCGCTGCGGAAGTAGCGGACAAGGTCTTCAGCTTCTTCCTCAACCTCAATATCGCTGTCACGGATGATGCGGAATGCGCCCGCTGCGACGAGCAAATAGTCGGGAAACATTTGCCCGACGAAATGCTTGATCAGCGCCTCGATTGTGACGAAGCGTGTGCCGGGACCGGGCAAGCGGATAAAGCGGGCGAGCGATTGCGGGATCAGCACCAATTGGCGCACGACTTCGCCATCATCCTTGCGGCGCATATCGAAAATAAGGCTTAGGCCTTGGTTGGGAATGAATGGAAATGGATGGGCAGGGTCCAATGCCTGCGGGGTGAGAACGGGTAGGACTTGTTCGCGGAAATATTTGCCCACTTGCGTCTGCAGCGTCTTGCCCATTGCGGATGGTTGGACAATTTTAATGCCTTCGCTACCCAGTTCCTTCATCAGCTTGCGCCACAGCTTTTGCTGTCGAACCATCAGCCGGTCGGCGGCAGCAACGGTATCGGCAAGCTGTTCGGACGGCGTGCGGCCGTCAATCGACAGCTCCTCAATCCGGCGCTGCTGCTGCCCGCGCAGACCGGCCACGCGGACCATGAAAAATTCATCAAGGTTGGAACCGGAAATCGACAGAAAACGCAGCCGTTCAAGCAACGGGTGCGCCGGGTTCGACGCTTCTTCAAGTACGCGCTCGTTAAATTTTAACCAGGAAAGCTCGCGGTTGAAATAGCGCGCATCTGCTGGCGTCTTTTGGGCTTTCAGAATTCTTGTACCCGGCATGGACTTCACGAACATTGTTCCTTCTTATCGATTTCAGACGCGGTGCCATGGAAACATTGCATATTTACGGCAGCTTAAACTCAAACTGTAACAGCATTGCCACCAATTTGTCATGGTGGATATATGAAGATGTCACAATCCCTGCCTACCGAACGACCCGAGAAAGCCAAATATCAGGGGTAAAATACATGCAAACTCGGTCCATAAAATGGCACTTTTTTGTTCGCAACGCCTTGCTGGGCAGCGCTGCGGCATTCGCAATTCTTCCGTCTGCAGCCATGGCGCAGGCTGCACCAGCGGATGACAAGCAATCGCGTTCGGACGAAATTTCAACCGCCAATGAAATTGTGGTGCAGGGGCAGATTACATACCGTAATCGAAATGATGAAGCAGAACCTGTGCTTGTATATGACGCCGATTATTTCCAGCGTTTTGAACCGTTGACGGCAGGAGATGCGCTGAAGCGTGTTCCGTCGGTCACGTTCCTTTCGGACGTAATCGAAAGCGATGGCGCGCGGTTACGCGGGCTTGAGCCGGGCTATACGCAAATATTGATCAATGGCGAAAAAGTGCCGGGGTCGAACGCGGACCGCAGCTTTTTCTTGGACCGCATTCCGGCAGAACTTATCAAGCAGGTGGAAATCATCCGCTCATCTTCGGCTCGACGTACCGGTGACGCAGTTGCAGGTACGTTGAACATCGTGTTGCGTGATGGATATCAGCTTGAAGGCGGCTATGTCCGTTTGGGCGGATTGCGCTTTGACGATGGTGAGGTGAAGCCAAGCCTTGGCCTAGTATATGGCGGAGAGCTTGGTCCTGGCCGCATTCTCATTGGTGGTAATATGCAGGGCCGGTATAATCCAAAGGTTAAGAAAAGCCTGCGTTATGACGATTCGCCAGAAAATAACGCCGATTACGCGACGGATGATTTCGACAATCGCGAAGACCAGACGGATACCCGCGACGGCACCGATTATGCGTTCAATGCAACCTATGACATTGATGGAGAAAAAACCGACTTTGAATTGAGTGGCTATTATGTGCGTACCGACCGCGTAGAAGACGAACGGTCCTTCGAATATAACAGCGCAACAGCAATAACGGGCCGCGTGCGCACGACACCTGTTGCGGGCAATTTGCTGACGGACAATGCCAATTTAAGCACTATAAAACAGGAAAGTTACAGCATTGCCAGCAAGCTGGAGCAGGAATGGTCGGCAGGGGTTACCAAGTTGAAAGTCGGCTATTCCCGTTTTTCTGATAAGCAGGATGAAACTGAATATGAGGTTGATTTTGACAGGTCGAAGCCCCGTTTTACTGGTGATTTGGATGACCTTGATATCGTTGACAAGGAATTGTCCATCGGCTTGGAACATGTATTTAAAATCGGCGCCGATATTGAACTGGCAATCGGCGGATTTGCCCAGAACAAGGATCGCGATACGAGCATATTGTCTATCCGTGACCGCTTCAATTTAACTGCTGCTGTGCCTTCTTATGATCAATTTGGCCGTAATCCTGAAGAATTCGCACGTCCCTTTGGCGCTCCGGTATTCACACCTGGCAGCCTAAGCGTGATTGAAGAGGACCGTCGCGATGCTTTCGCGGAATTTGAAGGTAAATCGGGCGACATTTCTTGGGTGGCGGGCGTGCGCTATGAAAATACTGATTTTGCCGTCAATGACCTTACTGTAGCTGCGCCGCAGGCGGTTCAGGAAAATGATTATGCCTTTCTGCTGCCATCTGCATCGGTGAAGATCGAAGTCGGCAGCGGTGGTCGCATCACAGCTTCGGCGGCGCGCACCAACCGTCGCCCGCGGCTGGATTTCCTTTCTCCTGCATTGGTAGAGGAGGAACTTGGCGACAATGACCTGCAAGGCAATCCCGCGCTGCGTCCGGAAACCGCATGGGGTGGAGACCTTGGCTACGAACAAAAGCTTGGCCGCACCGGTGTGGTTGGCGTGAACGTCTTCTATCGTAAGGTCCAAGACTTGATCGAATTGGCCAACACGGGGGAAGAAGGATCCGAAGGTGAAGGCACATTTGTGCTGCAACCGCAAAATACCGGTGACGGCAATGTTTACGGTATTGAGCTCGATCTTTCGACCGATCTTGGTTTCCTTGGCCTTCCAGATACTGGCTTGTTCGGCAACGTATCGTGGCTCAACAGCGATATTACAGATTTCGCTGGTAATCGCCGTTTCAACGGGCAATCCAAATATGTTTACAATGCCGGCTTCATTCAAGACATGCCGTCCGCTGGAATCGCCTTTGGCGCGACATATCGCAAACAAGGTGGCGCGTTTGATCGTATTGTGAGTGAAGAAATCACAACGACATATGGTGCCGACTTGGAAATTTTCGTTGAAAAACGCTTCAGCAACAATCTGACAATTCGCGCCGTGGGTTCAAATCTGTTGAACGGATCAAAGGATGAGGTGTTCAATAAGTTTGACACAATTGCAGACCAGATTGGCCGCAGTTTCGACCAATATGAATTGGAAAGTGAAAAGGCTGGCCCGGTATTCCAGATCATGGCACGTTATGCGTTCTAATGCATAAGCCGCTGCTCCTTTTTCCATTGCTCCTCGCCGGTTGCGTTTCGACGCCGCCGGTGAAGAGCCCACTGCCCACGGCTTTAGTAACAGCCAAATTGGAGACGCAGCCCGTTGCGACGATGGAGGATGCGGCGGACGATCCTGCGATATGGCGTGACGCCGCCAATCCGGCGCAAAGCCTAATCATAGGCACCGACAAGCGTGCGGGCGTTCATGTCTATGACCTGCAAGGTCGTCAGGTCGGCTTTACACCGTCGCCTAGGCTCAACAATGTTGATCTGCGCGACGTCGGGGGCAGCATCGGTGTCCTCGTCGCCGCCAGCGACCGTCAGGACCTTGCGCAGGCACAGATGGCGTTGTTCCGGCTGGACACTTCCGCCAAGACATTAGTGCCTCTGGTGACACTCCCTGTGGGGCCTGGCGAGGCCTATGGCATGTGCCTGTGGCAACGCGCTAGCGACAAGGCATTGTTCGGCTTTGTTGTGTTGAAGGATGGCCGGATTGATCAGATTGCGATTGATTTGAACACTGCTATACCCAGCGGCAAAGTCGTGCGCAGCATGAAATTGGGCACGCAGTCCGAAGGTTGTGTCGTCGATGACCGCACCGGGATCTTATATGTGGCTGAGGAAGAAGTCGGCCTTTGGAAATTTGACGCAGCGCCCGAAGGTTCGAGCGTCCCAACGGTGATTGCCAAGGCAGACGGCAATGAAATCGTAATGGATGCAGAAGGCGTGGCGTTGGCCCCAATTGGTGTCGATGGCGGCTATGTCATTGTATCTAGTCAAGGCGACAATGCCTATGCCGTCTATAAACTGCCTGAGGCCAATTATGTTGGCCGTTTTCGCATAAATGACGGGGCAATTGACGGCGTTCAGGAAACCGATGGTATCGAGCTGATGCTTGGCGATTTTGGACCCGATTTTTCAGGCGGGCTATTCGTAGTGCAGGACGGCGATAACATGCCCCAAAAGCAGAATTTCAAGCTCGTCGATTGGGCCGAAATCAAACGCGCACTTGGGCTTTAGCGGCAAGTTACCCTAGACAGTTTCTGTTGCTTCGCGCATGGAGATTATATGTCTATATGGTTTCACGAAAAGCTTGATCTTGCGGCGCTCAGCGCAAGTGGCGCAAATTGCATGCACGGTTTTGTCGGCATCGAATTTATTGGCTATGGTGACAATTGGATCAAGGCGCGCATGCCCGTCGATGAACGCACGAAGCAGCCTTATGGGCGGTTGCATGGCGGCGCATCGGTGGTCTTGGCCGAAACGGTGGGCTCCACGGCTGCCGCAATGACAGTCGATCCAAGCAAATTTGCGACCGTTGGCATGGAAATCAACGCCAACCATATTCGTCCCGTAAAAGACGGTTTTGTGTTTGCCACAGCGACATCGGAATCGATTGGGCGGACGACGCAAATCTGGTCCATTCGCATCGAGGATGAGGCGGGAAAACTTGTCTGCATTTCGCGTATTACGATGGCAGTCATTTCCACCGATCGCGCATAAAATATTGTGTGATGGGCGGACGACGTACACGGGTGATCGGGAAAATGACACCCTAAACAGAAATTGGAATTTGGGCGAATGTCGCTACGTTATGTAAGAGAATTTAAGGGCTTTGCAGGCATCAGGCTTGAGGCCGACGGTATTGGTTCTGCCGATGATCCGTCCATCGTTCTGCT
>CALGEE010000263.1 GCA_937881525.1 uncultured Sphingomonadales bacterium
GAAGATCTGTGCAGTGCGCACTTCGCCCGTCTCAGGGCAGATGACATCGATAGTGGTAAGCGCCGCGTTATCGCCCTCGTAGACGTTTGAAGTCTGTCATCTGAGAAGAGCCCATCCGAACAAGGAGGGTTCCGATGGATGATACAGTGCAAAATTACGTAACTTCTCACAGTGTCGAAGAAGGATTCGCCGGGCGTATCGATGTTGTGACTGGGCCGAGTGGTCGGCGTCGATGGCCGGAACAAGTGAAGGCTGAGATTGTTTTGGAAAGCTACCGTGACGGTGTGTCGGTTGCGGATGTCGCTCGCAAGCACGGTGTCTCGGCGCCTCAGCTTCATTCTTGGCGTCGGGCGGCGCGGGACGGCGTTCTCGCGATGCCGGATGACGACATGTTGGGCCTGGTACCGGTCGTCGTTGAGGCGGGCGGAGGGGATGGCGCGCGCACGCCGCCTGACACGCCCGGGACGATTGTTCTGGAGATCGGTGGTGTTCGGGTGCTGGTGCCGGCTGGTTTCGATCAAGGCCATCTTGGCCGGGTCATCGCCACGCTCAGGGCGGCGTCATGATCCTGCCAGGTGGCAGGTATCACGTTTATCTGGCGACGCGGCCGGTGGACTTCCGAAAAGGTCATACCGGTCTGTCGCTCGTGATCCAGACGGTCTTGGGGCGCGATCCCTTCAGCGGTGCGGTCTTTGTGTTCAGGTCGAAACGTGGCGACAGGATCAAGATTCTGGTCTGGGATCAAACCGGGCTGGTGCTGGTCTACAAGCACCTTGAGGGAGGTCAGTTCCAATGGCCTCGGCCCGCGGATGGCATGATCAAACTGACTCCAGCCCAATTCTCGACGCTGTTTGAAGGGCTGGACTGGAAGGCGGTTCGGGCCGAGCGTCGACGGAAGCCAAAGCTGGCCGGATAGGCTGCGGCAGGGTGACTCATGGCGATGAATTTGGCGGCAGGATTGCCCGTGCTGATGTATAACGGGGCATGCCTGCCACCACCCCGATCGACCCCGAATACGTCGCCGAGCTGGAGCGGCGTCTCGTTGCCACCGAGGCAGAATTTGCCAGGGTCACAGCGCAGAACGCCTTGTTGGAAAGCTCCAACGCCATCCTCGCGGCGGCGAATGCGCGCCTGGAACGTATGCTATCTCAGGCCAGGCACGCGCGGTTTGGTCCGAGCTCTGAGAAGGGCGATCCAGATCAACGCAACCTGTTCGCAGAAGATATCGAGGTCGCCGAGGGGCAGTTGGTGGCGGCGGGCGATGCTGCTGACAAGGCACTGGGCAAGACGCCCAAGCACAAGAAGGCCGCCAAGCGGAATAAGGGCAACCTGCCGGACCATCTCGAACGCGTCGAACAGGTGATCGAGCCTGAGAGCACGGTCTGCCCCTGCGGGTGTGGCGAGATGGTAAAAATTGGGGAAGATCGTACCCAACGCCTCGACGTCGTGCCCGCCCAGTTCCGCGTTCTTGTCACTGTGCGCCCCAAGTACATCTGCCGCATGTGTGATGGGAAATCCCACGCGCAGGCACCTGCGCCGGAGTTTCTGGTCCCGCGCGGTCTGGGCACCAACCGGTTCGCCGTCCATTCTGTGGTCGCGAAGTTTTGCGATCATCTTCCGTTTTATCGCCAAGCCGAAATCTGGCGCCGCGACGGCATCGAAATCGACCGTACCATGCTGGCCAACTGGGCCGGGCGCATCGCGTTCCATGTCGCTCCGATCATCGACGCCATGATTGACGAACTGAAAGCCAGCGACCGTTTGTTTGCAGATGAGACAACCGTGCCCGTCCTGGCCCCGCGCACCGGCAAAACACGCAAGGATTACCTCTGGGCCGTAGTCCGCGATCAGCGCGGGTGGGGCGGAGCCGACCCACCCATCGTGGTCTTCCAGCACTCGAGAAGCCGCAGCGCAGAGACTGCCAAGAAGATATTCTCCGGCTTCAAGGGTGGCTCTCTAACCGTAGATGGGTACGCCGGATACGATGCCCTGGGTGATCCGAAGAAGACAAACCGGCCATGGGGTATCACCTACTGCTGGACCCATTGGCGACGCCGGTTCGTGGAATACAGCCGCACGACTGAGTCCCCGATCTGCATGGAAATGACCGAGCGCATCGGGCAGCTCTACAAAATCGAAGCGGAAATCCGGGGCAAAAACCCGGCAACGCGGTGCGCCATCAGACAAAAGCTCTCCAAGCCCATCGTGGAAGCCCTACGCCCCTGGCTCGAGGCGCAACTTGACAGGCTACCCGCCAGCTCAGACCTTGCGCGTCACATCAGATACGGCCTCAAACGATGGGAGGGGCTGACCCGGTTCCTGGACGATGGCCGCATTGAGATGGATACGAACGCTGTCGAGAATGCGATCAGACCGATTCCTCTCACGAGGAAAAATGCCCTCTTTGCAGGCAATGACGACGGCGCGGTCACCTGGGCCCGCATGGCCTCGCTGATCGGTACCTGCAAACTGAACGGCATCAACCCGCAGGCCTATCTTGAACATGTCCTCGACAAGATACTGAACGGACATATGCAGGGTAATATCCAAGACCTCCTGCCTTGGAACTTCAAACCAGACGGGGCGCGCAACTCATGAGCAAGATCAAAGACGTCGAGTGCAGCATCGAGGTGATTGCCGGGCAGATCGCTGCTCAGCAGATGCTTATCGAAACCATCATCGTCGAGGTAATGCGCAAAAAAGCCATCGACGAAGCAGAAATTATGGCGCTCCTGACCCAAGGCACGGACGTATTCGAGCGCAACGAAAACATGACGAAGCACGAAACTTTCGGCGCAACCGGCACCCTGACAAGTGTCTTGGACACAATCAAACGCGCGAAAGACGCAAAGCTGATAGACTGACCTCTGACTACCAGTCAAACACAGTCAAGCCACAACCCGATGGGTGATCAGCACCTTGCAGTTACCCACAAGTGTCTGGCGGTAGAGTCGCAATGTGGGCCCCTTCGACGAGGTCGGCGAGGCGGGAGAATCCTCGCCATATGACGGTTGTCCCCGGTGGCGGGTCGGACGCGCGGTCGAGATAGCCTCCGAGGCGCGCGAGTGCCCTGACATAGAAGGCAAGATCCCGCGGTGCCTGTCGCTTTCTGTGTGGCGTCGCGTGCTCAAGCAGGCTGCACTCGGCGTCGGTGAAGACGGCTGCGGGTGATGCGTTTGGTGTCTCGCGGCTGAGCATCGTCAGCCATGACACGCGCCAGGCCACGACGCAGCACAACGCGATGCAGTTGGCCAGGCGTTCAGCTGTGGCCAAGCGTAGCTCTTCGATCCGGCACCCGGTTTTCAAGGTCCGGAAAAAGGTCTCGATCTTCCAGCGCAACGCGTACCATTCGAGCTTGTGGACGGCATCTGCGTGGGTTTTCACCGGCAGGTTCGTGATCAGCTTCCAGATAACGGGCGCTCGGCCCACCGGCGGGTCAAGTTCCTCGGCATGGATGATCTGGAGGCTCTGATGTGGATATTTCTTCTGCTTTCCGATTGGCGGACGAACCGTCATTGTAGCGTGTCGGATCGATAGAACGGCGCGATGATCCTTGCCTTGCGCATCGCGGAACCTGACCTCATGGGTGCCGCTGGACTGGACCTGCGCCATCACCCTGGCGATGGTCGTATCTCCACCTTCGGCCAGACGATCAACACAGCTGCGCACCAGAAAGTTGGTCCCAAGATCTTGGGCCAGACAGTAGAGCTCGTAGATATCGCTTTCGCGATCGCCAATATGAACGCAACGCTCAGGTGTACCGGTCAACGTGCAGGACAGGCGAAGATTATCGAGCCAGCGTATACTCTCCTTCTGATCGATTGGCACCCGGGTCGGATTGATCTTGCGCTTGAGCGCGTCGCAGCCCTTGAATTGGGCGCGCGACCAGAACTTTGCTGCCGTCAGGCCAAGCGGAAGCCCGTCCGGCGTCATCGCCAGACTGGTATGCATCAACAGCCCGCAAACCCTGTATTTCTGATGGCGTCCATCCCTACCTCGTGGGCCGGTTGCTATTTTTGTGAACCCGATCTTCTCTGGCGCGGCGCGCTTGAAGGAGAATTCCGTGGTATCCTGCAAGATCAGGATCGGACCCTCAGTCGCCTGAACACGCAAGGCAGAGGCGGCAAAATGGCCCTCTAGAATCTTGTCTTCGCTGACATTTCTGTTGGAAAAGAAACGGTAGGCCGCCTTGGTGTTCGACCAATCTTGGAAAGCCGTGGGCAGCGATTTACCCGGCCGTTCTCCGACTGCCTCAAGCATCGATCCGAGGCGGCGATTTAGCCGGACATCTCCAAGATCACATCCAGCAGTTTCCGTTTCCACCCAACTCTGCACCATATCCGCACCTCAATCATATCGGTGCTACATGACGAATCATGATCGCTGCTTCTCGGGCAAGACCAAATCTGGTGGGTGAATCAATTCGCCACACGACTTGTGGGTAACTGCAAG
>CALGEE010000264.1 GCA_937881525.1 uncultured Sphingomonadales bacterium
CATATATTTGAAGAATGCCTGAAGGTCGCCCTTCACCCCCATCTTCTTCTGGACCACGCCCATTTCCTTATGGATCCGCGCGACCTGCGCGAGGCCCAGTTGGTGGATTTGTTCCGGCGTCATGTTGGTTGTGGTGTAATTGGCCAGACGCTCGGCGTAATAGCCGGCGCCATCCTTGAAACGCCACACGCCGTCGTCGGTTCCGGCGACTGTTTCCTGCGCCGTCATTTCGGATATCAGCGCCTCATAGGCTGGCTTCAGTGCGCTGTTGAGTGCCTGCGCCGCGTCGGCGACAAGCAAGTCTTTTTCGATTTGGCTGATGTTGAGCTTGCCGACCTTCCCCTTGAAGTCGGCAAACAACGGCGCATCGGGGCCACTGTCAAACGGCGCGCCAGTGATGACGTTGCGCGCGTCATTGATGACATAGGGGTAGACCCATTTGGGCGGCATGATGCCCTGCGCGGCGCGTGCCTTGGCCTGCCCAATGGCTTGGCTCATCCCCGGGCCAATGCCGTACAGGCGGCTCACATAGGCGCGGGCGTCGGACTTATTGTCGACGCGGTGGATGTTAATCAGGAAGGCCGGCAATTCGCTTTGCGCGCCGTTCATCTGGTCAAAGACATAGCCATAGTCGTTATACTTAACGGCCGCCTCACTGCGCTCGGCGCGCTTTTCAAACAGGCGATACGACAGGCGGTTTTCGGGCGTCAGCTGTGCGGGGTCAAAGCGTGTGCGCATTTCCTTGAGCGCCGAGCGCGCGGCGTCATTGGCGCGCGCCTCGGATGCGGTGGTGAAATCGTCCCACCGGCCATAGTCGCTGTCTTTTATGCCCCGATAGGATTTGCTCAGCGGCGATAGCGCCAGTTGCTGCGCGTCATATTCTTCGAAAAAGGTGGCGATGGCCGCGTTCTGATCAACTTCGGCGGCCGCCGTTGGCGCCGTCGCAGTCGTCTGCGCGGTGGCCGGATTAGCCACATACGCCAAGGCAATGGCAAGGCCAGAAATAGCGGTTTTGGTGATGCGCATGAACACTCTCCTGAATTTGTTTATGGCAACGTCATATCAGCCCGACACGCGAGGGGAAGGTGCGATTTGGTAGCTTGTCGAATGGGCAGGGGGCTTTGTCGATGCCGGAGGCAACAACAGATCCTGTCGCTATTCCCCAATCAGCCGTGATAGCCGGGCGATTTCGGCACTTTGCGTTGCCACGTCTTCGGTAACGGGGCGCTGCGCCTCGGTGACGAGCGCGGCCATGCCGGCGTCAACCGCACCCACACCCGCTATCAGCCCGTCAAAGTCCCGCAACACGGCCACCGAACCGGCGCGCATCTTGTCGAGCCGCGACAGCATGAGTTGTGCATTTACCCAAGCTTCGCTGCCAGGCGCAGTCCCCGCAGCCTTTGATGCCGTGGACTGCACAGCTCCAAGCCCGCGCAGAAAGTCTTGGTTCGCGGCCGTGTGTCTCGCCAGCAGCGCATTCGACTTTGTGGCCAGCTCCGCCGACGGCACAGCGGACGGGGCAGGCGATCCGGCAGGGGCCGCAACTGGGGCGCTTGTCTCGTAGGCCCGCCGCTCAAGCGGCGGAAATTCGACCCCTGGCGCGGCACACGCGGTGAGGGCAAAAAGCAGAAGGGACGGAGATGCGGGCTTGAAATTCAACATATCCGACGTCTAAGCCTGCATGAAGCGCCATGCAAGGGCATCGCAATGCCACATCGCGGGGGCCGAAACGCCGGATTATACGTTGACATAGATATTTGCTTGCACTAGCTGCGCCCATTCTTGCGTGACCCTGTTGAGATTCGTCTCCGCTATGTCACGCGCCAGAGCAACCCGCCCCCATAAGGCGCTAAGCTGTAGAAACGGATGAGTTAAAGCCATGTTCGCAATCGTGCGCACAGGCGGCAAGCAATATCGCGTCGCCGCCGGAGACAAAATCGCAGTTGAAAAACTGTCTGGTGAAGCGGGTGATAAGATCTCGCTTGGTGACATCCTTCTTGCCGGTGACGGTGACAAGGCTCAGGACGTGAGCGGCTTGACCGTTTCTGCCGAAATCATTGCGCAAGAGCGCGGTGAAAAGGTAATCGTATTCAAAAAGCGTCGCCGCCATAATTATCGCCGCAAGCAGGGTCATCGCCAGTCGTTGACGCTGCTGCGTATTCTTGCCGTCGGCAAGGAAGAGAAGAAGGCGACTGCACCTAAGGCCGAGAAGGTTGAGGCTGCTGCCACTGCCGCTCCTGCCAAGGAAGCCGCACCAAAGAAAGCCGCACCAAAGAAAGCCGCTGCGCCTAAAAAGGCTGCAGCCCCTAAGGAAGCTTGAGCGGCAACGCTCTTACGTAGGAGTTTAGACCATGGCACATAAAAAAGCAGGTGGTTCGTCACGCAACGGTCGCGATTCAGCGGGCCGTCGTCTTGGCGTGAAGAAGTTCGGTGGCGAAAACGTCATCGGCGGCAACATCATCATCCGTCAGCGCGGCACCAAGGTATACCCTGGCTCGGGCGTCGGCCTTGGAAAAGACCACACATTGTTCGCGCTCGTCGAGGGTCGCGTGCGATTTCACGCTGGCAAACTCGGCCGCAAATATGTGTCGGTCGACATGGCGGCGATGGCCGCCGAATAAACAGGACAATCGATACCGGGTTGTCCAGACGGATGACCCGGGAATCATGTTAGGTGGTTTCCACCTTTGAACAGGGAGACGGGTCAACCGGTCTCCCTTTCTTTTTGCCGCATTCTCCCTGTTCTAAGCCTCGCAAGAGGCAACTGTCACATGGCTGTCGCTTTGTAATGCAAAAGGGCAGCGCAGAACCGGAGAGATACGATGTTCGCGAGAACCGAAAGATTGCTGCTGCGGCCGAGCTGGCCCGAGGATGCAAAGGAACTGCATGAGGCGATTGCCGATGAAGGCATCGTGCGCAACCTTGCGCGTGCGCCATGGCCCTACACCGCTGACGATGCCGTGCACTTTACTGTGCAGGCACATGACGAACGCCACCCCGCCTTTTTGCTGATGCTGCGTACCAGGGGTGCGCCGCGCCTAATTGGTGGGTGCGGAATTGGCGATCTCGATGGAGAAGCCGAATTGGGCTACTGGATTGCCCGGCCCTATTGGGGTCTGGGCTTTGCGACAGAGGCAAGTCGCGCCGTGATCCAAATCGCCAAGACCATTGGGCACAATAAGCTCATTGCCAGCCACTTCACCGACAATCCCGCCTCGGGCAATGTGCTGCGCAAGCTTGGCTTCCAAAGCACGGGCAAGATCGCCCAGCGCCAGAGCAAGGGCCGCGGCGAAGCTGCTGCCTGTGCGATGTATGAAAGGGCACTGGACGAAGCCGGTTCAGAACCCCGCGCCATGTTACGCCCACCGGCATTCAGCATGCGCGAGCAAATGGAGCGCCTGCAGGCTGCATAACGGGCCAAGCCACTCGGTCATGATCTCAACAGGTAACTGATACCATCCCTGAATTTTGCAACGCTCTTGGATATCCAAGGATATTGGCGTAGCGTTGTAAAATCATTGTGGTCGGGGCAAATATGGCAACAGAGGCATCCAAGATTATCCACTTGCAGGACGTGGGCATGCCGCGTCGATTGAGCCCAGAGGCGAGCCGGATGGCGGCGCTTGAGGCGGCGCGCAGCCTTTTGCTTGAGGCGGGGCCGCAGGCCGTTACGTTAAAGGCGGTCGCCGGAAGGATAGGGCGGACGCACGCCAATTTGCTGCACCATTTTGGGTCGGCGTCGGGGCTTCAGCGCGCGCTGGCGGCGTATATGGGCGACAATATCTGCAGCAAAATCGCCGAGGCCGTGGTCCAAATGCGTGGCGGGGTCGTCACGCCGCACGAATTGGCCGACCTGATCTTCGACCATTTCGACCGCGAGGGTGCGGGCGCGCTGGCGTCGTGGATGCTGCTGTCCGGAAATGAAGACGCGCTCGACCCTATTGTTGAGGCAATCCACAAGCTTGTCGATGAAATCGGTGAAGAGGGTCACGCCGACACGTCGTTGCATGAACTGACGCTTGAAATGGTGCTGATGGCGCTCGGTGATGCGTTGCTGGGCGGGCCCTTGTCGGCGTCGCTTGGCTTGCCCCGCGAAGCTGGCCGCCGAATTGCTGGCCGAAAGCTGGCGGCTTCATTCGATGCATGGCAGGCGCAATTGAAACCTTAAGTCTATGAAGCGGTTCCGTAATAGTGCCGATACCAGTCCGCAAACTTCTCTAACCCTTCCGCAAGCATGACCTTTGGCTTATACCCCGTCAGCGCATGCAGCTTGGACACATCGGCATAGGTCGCCGTGACATCGCCCGGCTGCATCGGCCGCATGATCTTGGTCGCCTCGCGGCCAAGGGCTTTTTCAAGCGTCTCGATCATCTCCATCAGGCCAACGGGGTGGCTGTCGCCAATATTCAGAACGCGGTGTTCCCCGCGCGACGGTGGGTGATCAAGCGCGCCAATTACGCCGTCGACGATGTCGTCGATGTACGTGAAATCACGCGCCATTTCGCCATTGCCGTAAACCTCAATTGCCTCCCCCTTCAGGATTTTCTGCGTGAAGCTGAAATAGGCCATGTCCGGTCGCCCCCATGGGCCGTAGACGGTAAAAAATCGCAGCCCTGTCTGCGGGAAGCCGTAAAGCTTGGCATAGGATTGGCTCATCAATTCACACGCCCGCTTGGTGGCTGCATAGAGGGACACTGGATCGGTGGCAGGCTCCTCTTCCTTGAAACCCTCTCCCCCCACCGGCTTGTCGCCGTAGACGGAGCTGGAGGAGGCGTAGACCAGATGCTCAAAGCCCTCGGCATGTCGGCACGCCTCCATCACCGACAAGTGGCCGGCAAGGTTTGAGCGTTCGTAAGCGAAGGGATTTTCGATGCTATAGCGCACGCCCGCCTGCGCCGCGAGGTGCACCACGCGGACTATATTGTTATCGCGCATAAGCGCCTTCATCTTGTCGGCATCGGCAATGTCGACGCGCTCAAAGGCGAAGCTGTTTATTCCCGCAAAAGTTGCCAGTCTCGCCTCTTTTAAGGCAGGGTCGTAATAGTCATTGACGATATCGACGCCAATGACGCGCTCTCCGCGCGCCAAAAGGCGGTGCGCCACAGCGTGGCCTATGAACCCGGCTGCGCCTGTTACAAGGATGGGGGTCGACATCTCAAACAATATCCTCAGCTATAAAAAGCAAATTCGTGTGGCCGAGCGGGTACATAGGCTTTTACCTCAACTCGGACGCCTTAACACCAAGCCGCGCCTTAGCAATATCCTCGCAACTGCCAGAGCTTCCAAAAAGCGAACAGCCCGCTAAATCGCCAAATTATCTATCAACCGCGTCTTGCCCAGCTTGGCTGCCGCCAAGAGCCGCGCCGACCTGCCGTCAAAGTAATGCAGTTCCTCAAGCGTGACCGCGTCGGCGAGGGCAAAATAATCCACCTGTGCAAACCCTGCGGTAAGAATATCCGCTTCGGCATGTGCCAGCGTCTGGGCCACGTCACTGCCTGCGCGGATCTCTTCAGCCGCGCGGCCCAATGCATGTGGCAAGGCCAAGGCGGCCGCGCGTTCGGCTGCTGTCAAATAGGCATTGCGCGAGGACAGAGCGAGGCCGTCCGCATCGCGGATGATTGGAACCCCCAAAATCTCCAACGCGAAATCAAGGTCGCACGCCATTTGCCGGATGACCGCCAGTTGCTGAAAATCCTTTTCACCAAAGAGCGCGACATCGGGCTGCACCTGATTGAACAATTTTGCGACGACCAGCGCGACCCCGTCAAAGTGGCCTGGCCGCGTCCCGCCACAATAGCCGCGGCTTGGACCATCCACGTGGACCTTCGTTACAAAGCCCGCAGGATACATCGCAGCCGCATCCGGCGCCCATAAAATGTCTACACCCGCGGCGCGCAGCATTTCGGTGTCGCGCTCCATTGTGCGCGGATAGGCGTCGAGGTCTTCATTCGGGCCAAATTGCGTTGGGTTTACGAAGATCGAGACGACGACGGCGTCTGCATGCCGCCGCGCCTCCTCGACCAGCGTCATGTGCCCGTCATGCAGTGCGCCCATGGTCGGGACCAGCGCAATGCGGCCCATTTCAGCGCGCAGGTCGGAAATCTGGTGCCGCAATGGGTCAAGTTGATTGATGGTTTGCACGGATGGGCCGCCTTGTTTATTGGCTGTGATTAATCTGCATATGCGGGAGGGCGCAGCGGCATTTCAAGGCAAATGTCACGGCGGGTAAGAATTTGCAGCAGTTTGGGGGAATATGGCCAAGGCACATCACATCGTTTTCGCGAACGAAAAGGGCGGAACGGGCAAGTCGACAACGGCCGTGCATGTTGCCATCGCGCTGGCATCGCGCGGCGCGCGCGTGGCGTGCATTGACCTTGATTCACGCCAACGTACCCTGTTCCGATATTTGGAAAACCGGCGCGACACGATCGCGCGGCGTAAGATCAGTTTACCGATGCCGTCGTTCGAAGTGTTTGAACATGATTCGCAGGCCTCGCTTGAAAGCCAAGTTGAGCGGCTAGGCGGCGAGAATGACTTTCTGGTGTTTGATACACCGGGGCGCGATGACAAATATGCCCGCTTTGTGGCGACGCGCGCGAATACGCTGGTGACGCCTATCAACGACAGCTTTGTCGACTTTGACCTGATTGGCCAAGTCGACGCCGAAAATTTCAAGGTGCGCAAGTTAAGCTTTTACGCCGAACTGATTTGGGATGCGCGCACGGAACGGGCCAAGGCGGACGGGGTTACTATTGACTGGGTTGTGGTCCGCAATCGTCTGCATAATATGGAGGCGCGCAATCAGCAGCGCATGACCGACGCCCTGACCGAATTGTCCAAGCGGGTGGGCTTCCGGTCCCTGCCCGGCCTGAACGAGCGCGTCATTTACCGCGAGCTGTTTCCATCTGGCTTGACGCTCATCGATAAGGGCCACCTTGGCCAATTGGCGACGGCGCACATCGTCGCGCGGCAGGAATTGCGTGAGTTGGTCACTGGGCTTGCCTTACCTGAAGTCCCTCAGGCGGCATTGATTTAATGGGTTTTCTTGCCCTTCTCGCTGTAGCCGCAATTGGTTGGGCGGTTTGGAGCGGCAGGCTTCAACGAAAGCAATTGCCGCCGGTCTTGCTTGCCCTCGCCGGCGCATTTATCGCGGCGCGTGGAAGCCTGCTCATCGGCGTGGCCGCACTCATTATTGCCGCGGCTTGGTATCGCGGCCTCACTTTGCGGCTTTTTGGACGCAGTACAAAAACGAGCGAACAGTCCGCCCTCGATGACGCTCGTTTGTTGCTTGGCGTATCGCGCCTCGATGACGCCGAGCGCATTCGTGAGCGCCACCGGACGCTGATCGCGCACAGCCATCCGGACGCCGGCGGCAGCGACACACGCGCCGCCGATTTGAACAAGGCGCGTGATTTACTGTTAGATGACTTGAACAATAAACGGCGCTAGGCGCCACTCTCCCAACAATAACATAGGAACCCCCATGTCCCACAGCTTCCACCCCACCTCACTTCGTGAATATGACATTCGCGGCATCATTGGCGAAACATTGGGCGAGGCTGATGCCTATGCGATTGGCCGTGGGTTCGGGACCTGCCTTGTGCGCGCCGGCGGCAAGAACGCCGCCGTCGGTTATGACGGACGGGTTAGCTCACCCATGCTTGAGGAAGCCTTGGTCAAAGGACTGAACGACAGCGGCGTGGACGTGGTGCGCATCGGCATGGGGCCAACGCCAATGCTATATTATGCCGAGGCCGTTCTGGAGGACGTAGACGGCGGCATTGAAATAACCGGCAGCCATAATCCAGCCAATTATAATGGCTTCAAAATGGTCCTCATGGGCAAGCCGTTTTTCGGCGCGGACATCCTGAAGCTGGGCCGCATGGCGGCGACAGGCGACTGGGTTGAGGGCGTGGGTAGTTCCGAGTATCTCGATATCCTTGACCAATATGTCGCCCGCGTGGCGCAGGCGGCGCCGCAAAAGGCATTTCGCATCGGTTGGGATGCGGGTAACGGCGCGGCGGGACCGGCAATTGAAAAGCTGGTCAAGATGTTGCCGGGTGAGCACCATCTCCTGTTCGTGGACGTGGATGGCCAATTTCCCAATCATCACCCCGACCCCACCGATCCGGCAAATCTAATTGATTTACAACGCCTTGTCTCGGAAAAGCAGCTCGATTTTGGAGTGGCTTTTGATGGTGACGGCGACCGTATTGGCGCAATCGATGGCGAAGGTCGCGTCATCTGGGGCGACCAGTTACTGCAAATCTATGCCGCAGATGTACTGGGCGAAGTCCCTGGTGCGACCATTATCGCGGACGTCAAGGCGTCGCAGGCACTGTTCGACCGCGTCACCGAACTGGGTGGCCAGCCCATGATGTGGAAGACCGGCCACAGCCTAATTAAGTCCAAAATGAAAGACACCGGCTCGCCGCTGGCAGGCGAGATGAGCGGGCACATTTTCTTCAAACATGAATATTATGGCTTCGACGACGCCATTTATGCCGCCGTCCGATTGATGTCTGCGTCGGCCAAGCTTGGCAAGAGCGTGACCGAATTGCGCGGCGAGATGCCGGTGATGATCAACACGCCCGAAATGCGCTTCCAAGTGGACGAGAGCCGCAAATTTGCGGTGATAGACGCGGTCCTCAAGCGGCTTTCAGTGGCTGGCGCGGATGTGAACAACACCGACGGCGCCCGCGTCAACACGCCCGATGGCTGGTGGCTGCTGCGCGCATCGAACACGCAAGATGTGCTCGTCGCCCGCGCCGAAGCGTCATCCGAAGAGGGCCTTGGGCGCCTGATGGCGCAAATTGATGCGCAATTGGCGGCATCGGGGCTGGAACGCGGGGAAACTGTCGGGCATTAAGCCCAGCGTGCACTTACCTCCCATCATTCTCGACTGGTTCGCCGCGCGCGGGTGGCAGCCGCGTCGGCATCAGTTGGAGATGCTGGACGCGGCGGGCGATGGGCGTCACGCCCTGCTCGTGGCCGCGACGGGCGCGGGCAAGACGCTGGCGGGATTTTTGCCGAGCCTAAGTGACTTGATTGCCGACCCGTCGCACGGCCTGCACACGCTCTACATCTCCCCGCTCAAGGCGCTGGCGACGGACGTCCGCCGCAATCTGCTGATGCCCGTCGAGGAAATGGGCCTGCCTATTCGCGTCGAGGCGCGTACCGGCGACACGCCGTCCGACCGCAAGGCGCGGCAGCGGGTCAAGCCGCCGCACATATTGCTGACCACGCCCGAATCGCTCTCTTTACTCCTAAGCCACGAAGACAGCGTGCACATGTTCGCCACACTCAAGCGCGTCATCGTCGATGAGGTCCACGCCTTTGCCAATGGCAAGCGGGGCGATTTGCTGAGCCTGTCGCTCGCGCGGCTTCAGACGCTCGCGCCAGACCTGCAGCGCGTCGCCCTGTCAGCAACGGTGGCCGACCCAGACGACTACCGCGCGTGGCTTGCCCCCAATGGCGACATTGACCAAGTGCACTTGGTCGAGGGCGAGGCGGCGGCCGAGCCTGACCTGACCATATTGCTACCCGAGGGACGCGTGCCGTGGGCGGGGCACAGCGGGCAGCACGCGATACCGCAGCTCATCGAGGAAATCGGCCGCAACAAAATCACGCTGATATTCTGCAACACCCGCTTTCTGGCCGAATTTATCTTCCAGAAATTGTGGGACGCGAATGAACCCAAATACGCTATTGGCATTCATCACGGCTCCCTGTCCGTGGAGGCGCGGCGCAAGGTCGAGGGCGCCATGGCCGAGGGCAAGCTGCGCGCCTTGGTCTGCACCGCTAGCCTCGATCTGGGCGTCGACTGGGGCAATGTAGACTGCGTCATCCAGATGGGTGCGCCCAAGGGCTCGTCGCGCCTGCTCCAGCGCATCGGCCGCTCCAACCACCGCATGGATGAACCCAGCAAGGCCATCCTCGTGCCCGGCAATCGCTTTGAGTATCTCGAAGCGCAGGCCGCCTATGACGCGGTGACAGAGGGCGTGCGCGACGGTGAGACCTTCAGCCCAGGCAGCTATGACGTCTTGGCGCAGCATGTCATGGGGCTGGTCTGCGCGGGGCCGTTTGAAGAGGCGGAGTTGCTGGCCGAGGTGCAGTCTGCTTTGCCCTATTCGGCTCTAGACGCCGGGACCTTTGCGCGCGTCATCGCCTTTGTCGCCACCGGCGGATATGCGCTGAAGGCGTATGACCGTTTCAAAAAGCTCGTCAAAGACCCCGACGGCCGGTGGCGACTGGCGCACCCGCAATTTGCGGCGCAGCATCGCCTCAATGCAGGCATCATCGTCGACGCACCCATGCTTGAGGTCCGTTTCCGCAATGGCCGCAAATTGGGCAAGGTTGAGGAATCTTTTGCCGCCACGCTCAGCCCCGGCAACTGCTTCACCTTTGCCGGAATGGCATTGGAGGTGGAAACGATCAAGGACCTCGACCTCATCGTGCGTGCGGCCACCAAGCCCGCGACCAACATCCCAAGCTATATGGGTGCGCGCCTGCCGCTGACCACGCATCTGGCGGGCCGCGTGCGGCAGATGCTGACTGACCGGCCAGGCTGGGCCCGCTTTCCCGACGAGGTGCGCGAGTGGCTTGAGATGCAGGCCTATCGCAGCCAAATGCCCAAGGCGGGGCAGTTGCTGATAGAAACCTTCCCGCACGACAAACGCCATTATATGGTGACCTATCCGTTTGAGGGCTGGAACGCGCACCAGTCACTGGGAATGCTGATTACCCGCCGGATGGAGAGCCGAGGACTTATGCCCATGGGCTTTGTCGCCAGCGACTATGCGTTGGGCGTGTGGAGCCTCAAACCCATCACAGACCCGCACACGCTATTTTCCGCCGACATATTGGCCGACGAATTCGTCGACTGGGTGGAAACAAGTTACATGCTTAAACGCGCGTTCCGCGAAGTGGCGGTCATCAGCGGACTGGTCGAACGGCAACATCCCGGCAAGCGCAAGACGGGCAGGCAAGTTACCTTTTCCACTGACCTGATTTACGATGTGCTGCGCAAATATGAGCCCGACCATTTGCTGCTTGAGGCGGCATGGGCCGACGCGCGGACGCGGCTGACCGATGTCGTGCGGCTTGGCGACTTGCTGGACCGCGCCGCCGACACGATGCTGCATGTGGATTTAGAGCGGGTCAGTCCGCTGGCGGTGCCCTTGCTCGTCATGATTGGCCACGAGAGCGTGGCGCAAGGGTCGGTTGACGACGCGTTGCTGATGGAGGCAGAAAGCCTCGCCGGCATCGCTATGACGCCGTAAAGAGTAATCCCCCCACCGCACGCCGATGGGGAGGATTTAACGGATCAATTCAACAAATTCTGTTTCCAGAACATCAACGACGCCCAAAATTGGTAATCGACATTCTCTTTCTTTGCGAAGCCATGCCCCTCATTCTTGCCGAGCAGGTGCCACGCGACGCCGCCCCTATCGCGAATGGCCTTCACGATCTGGTCTGCTTCTGATGCTGGCACGCGCGGATCGTTGCCGCCGGTGACCACGAACATCGGCTTGGTGATTTCCGCCACGCGCGTCAGCGGCGAGATTTCTAGGAGCTTGGCACGCTGAGCGGGATCGCGCTCATCGCCATATTCGACGCGGCGTAAATCACGGCGATAGCTTTGGGTATTTTCAAGAAACGTCACAAAGTTGGAAATGGCCACGACGCAGTTTGTAGCCCGCAGCTTGTCCCTAAACTGCACCGCAGCGGCGTAGCACATGTAGCCGCCATAAGATCCGCCAGCGAGGCCAAAGCGCGCGGCATCAAGCGACGCGTCCTTACCAAGCGCGCTGAGGAACGCGCCCATATCCTTGACCGAGTTCTCGCGTTTGAACGGGCCATTATCCAACCCAACAAAGTTTTTGCCATATCCTGTTGAGCCGCGCACATTGGGGTAGAAAATGGCGACGCCCATTTCGTTGAGCAAATAATTGCTGCGGCCTTGGAAGCCAGGGCGTGATTGCCCTTCTGGTCCGCCATGCACGTTCATAAGCATGGGC
>CALGEE010000265.1 GCA_937881525.1 uncultured Sphingomonadales bacterium
TGAACCTTCCTTGCCCGATGGAACGCTTGCCGGCGCGCGCGGCGGAAGTGGCAATTTCTCGGTGATTTTTTCGGGCCTAGCCGCACATGCTGGCCGCAACCCTGATGATGGTCGTAACGCCGTTCTGGCAGCGGCGGACCTAGCCCTTCGGCTCAAACGTCTGTCGCATGAGAGGCTTTCCGTAAACCCAGCAAAAATTGAGGGTGGCGGCCCTAACAATATAGTGCCCGATCATGCGATATTGCGCGTAAACTTTCGGCCACGCACGCCGGAGATCGTAACGCAAACCGACGACGATTTGCGCCGTATCATCGTCGATATAGAACGCGATCATGATGTACGCGCCCATCTGCATGGAAGCTTTGGCCGCCCGCCGAAGCTGATAGATTCTGAGGCCAAAAAACTATTTGGCCTAGTCAAGCAATGCGGCGCTGATCTTGGTCTGTCCATCGCTTGGCGCTCAAGCGGTGGGGTATGCGATGGTAACAACATTGCAGCTTGCGGCGTCCCTGTTGTCGACACAATGGGTGTACGCGGCGGCAATATTCACAGCAAAGACGAGTTCCTTATCGTCGAAAGTCTGGTTGAGCGCGCGCAGTTGTCCGCTCTGACCATCATGCGTTTAGCAGCAAAAGGAGCTCTATGACCTTCCTTATTCGTCCGGCCAATATGAACGATCTCCAACCGATTTATGAAATGGCAAAACGCACGGGCGGCGGGTTTACCAATCTGCCCCCTAATAAAAGAGCGTTATCGGAAAAGTTGGAACGGTCCGCCGCCGGTTTTGACCGTTTGGATGATGCAGTCGCCGATGACCTATATGTATTTGTTCTGCAAAACAGCCAAACCGGCGAAGTGCGCGGCACGTGCCAGATTTATGGGCAAGTCGGGCAGAGATGGCCATTCTACAGCTACCGCATTGGCGCGCTTACGCAGCATAGTGTGGAGCTGGAACGCACCTTCCGCGCGGACATATTAAACCTGTCTACGGATCTGGAGGGCACGACTGAAGTCGGCGGTCTATTCCTACACCCCGGAGAACGCGCTGGCGGACTTGGAATGCTTATCGCGCGTAGCCGCTATCTCTTCATCCGAAACCACCGTCAAAGATTTGCAGATAGGACTATCGCAGAATTACGCGGCGTTATTGATGAAGCAGGCGGCTCTCCGTTCTGGGATGGCGTGGCCGGGCGCTTTTTTGGCATGAGCTTTCAGGAAGCCGACGAGTTCAATGCGAAGTTCGGCAACCAGTTTATCGCCGACCTCATGCCCAAGCATCCCTTATATATAGCGATGCTTCAGGAAAGCGCAAAAACCGTCATTGGCGTGCCGCACCCATCGGGACGCGCAGCAATGCGGATGTTGGAGAATGAAGGCTTTGACTGGGAAAACTATGTCGACATTTTTGACGGTGGCCCAACCATGACCGCACGCACCGACCAAATTCGCAGTATTTGCGAAGCGAAAGACGTGACGATAACACGCGTCAGCGAGACCGTTGGTGCACATAAATCTGGCGAGAAAAAGTTGATTACGCTTGGCCGCCTGCAGGCATTTAGGGCCGCTTATGGCTGGATTTCTGACCAAGGCGACAAAGTCAGTATTGACACCGATTGCGCCCATATGCTTGGAATTTCGGTGGGCGACATCGTGACTTATGTGGAGCGATCATAAGATGGCGTTGGTCGAAATCAATTTTGATGGGATCATCGGGCCAAGTCATAATTATGCTGGCTTAAGTATTGGTAATCTTGCCTCTTCATATAATGCCGGTGCGCCATCTCATCCCAAAGCGGCCGCATTACAGGGCATCGAAAAGATGCGAACCAATCTTCGCCTTGGGCTGGCGCAAGGATTCTTCGTGCCACTCGACCGCCCGAACCAGAACTGGCTCGCCGGGCTTTCCACCGACATGCAGTCGGCAGAGCCACATATTCGCGCAGCCGCCTTTTCCGCATCTGCCATGTGGGCGGCCAACGCGGCCACCGTATCCCCTGCCCCAGACACGGCTGATGGCAAATGCCATGTGTCCGTAGCCAACCTGATCACCATGCCGCACCGAACCCATGAATGGCCCGGAACGCTCGCACAGTTGAAGCTGGCGTTCGCTAATGAACAGCATTTCGCTGTGCATGGCCCCGTGCCCGCGCCCTTTGGCGACGAAGGTGCGGCCAATTTCATGCGGTTATGCACCACGCATAGTGACGCGGGTGTCGAAATATTTGTATATGGCAAGACAGGCGGACTGTTCCCGGCGCGGCAGCACATCGAAGCATCAAAGGCCATCGCCCGCACGCACAGACTTGATCCGGCCAAAACCTTGTTCGTTCAGCAATCCGAAATGGCGATTGCCGCCGGCGCATTCCACAATGACGTTGTGGCAGTTGCGAACGCATATGTACTTTTCACCCACGAACAGGCGTTCGAAAGCTCCGATAAGACGTATGCAGACGTAAAGCGGCTAATGCCTGAGACCGAGATCATCATCGTCCCGGCGGACCGCGTCAGCCTAGCCGACGCCATTCAAAGCTATCTTTTCAATGCCCAATTGGTAACGCTGCCCGACGGCGGCATGGCGCTTATTCTGCCAAGTGAGGCGCAAGAAAAAGTCCGCGTTTGGGGCTGGCTGACTGAAATGGTCGCTGACAATGGCCCCATCCGCAAGCTTGTGCCCGTAGACGTGCGCCAATCCATGGCAAATGGCGGTGGCCCAGCTTGCCTGCGCCTGCGTGTGGTTGCCGATCCCGCGACGGTGGACCCACGCTTTATCGCCGACGAGGCAAAGTTGAACGCCATAGCGGAAGTTGTTAACGCGTATTGGCCCGAAACCATTGCGCCGGACCAGGTTGGTGACCCCGATTTGCTAGATAAAGTCCGGTTGGCGCGGTTGGCGTTATTGGAGGCCACCTATCTCGTTTCGCTCGCCTGACAGCCAAGGCTTTTAACGACGCGACGGGGTTTGGACGATTGAGGCTAGAGCATCGCTGCCCCTTGCATTGCTGGATAGGTGGGGGGGTTCTGTTGCCCGGCACGCGCGTATTAAAAGGGTCCCGGATTCTGTTGCCCGGCTCCGGGGGGCCGCTGTAACCTTTCTGTTGCCCGGCCGGTTCGGCCGCGTTCTTTTAGTGTAAGTTTAGACCGTGAGGCCCAAAATTACGCTGCGAGAGCAAGTGCTGAGTTATCGTTTGCACCTATTGGTTATGAACCATTTCACGGCTTATTCATGCCGGGCAAAAACAACGCTTTTCAACGCACGTCGATCCTAGTTCAACCCCTCCAAGACCTCTGATTAACAGAGATTTTGGTGGAGTTGCCGGGTACCGCCCCCGGGTCCGCTGCATCTATTGCACATCGCAATTTATCACCATAGCCGGGCGAACCCGGCACCCCCTTATATAGGCGCTTTTTCGCGAATGGGAAGTGAAGGGCGTTACAGCCCCTGCATATTTCGGCTTTCTGCCGGAATATGGACAACTAACCCGTCGAGATCGGGGGTCAGGATAATCTGGCAAGACAAACGGCTTGTGCGCCGTGCACCGCTTGCGAGGTCAAGCATATCCTCTTCATCTTCAATAGACCGGGGGAGCTTATCGAACCAATCCTTATCAATAATTACATGACACGTCGAACAAGCCATCTGGCTTTCGCACGTCCCTTCAAGCGGCTGTCCGGCAGCTTGTGCAATGTCGAGGAGGCTTTGCCCTTCGACACCATTAACTTCCTGAACATCGCCATCAGCGTCGATGAACGTGACTTTGATCATAACATCGCCTCTGCTACACGGTTGATTGCATGGGCTGCAACATCAATCTCTTCGACTGTCGTATAGCGGCCAAAGCCCAAGCGGATGGAAGATTTTGCCTGTGCGTCCGTCAGGCCAATTGCCCGCAGCACATGGCTTGTTCTTCCGGAACCACTTGCGCAAGCACTGCCGGCGGAAAAGGCAAGGTTTCTGGATTCGGAGATCAGCCGCGCAGCGTCTACCCCGTCACGGCGGATGTTCAGATTGCCTTTATAGCGCGCCGTAGCCAGGCCGTTGATCGTCCAATCAGAAAACGCCGCCATGGCGTGGTCCCACAAAGTAGCCACATGCGCTGCGTCAGCCTCCATCCGACCTGCAGCCAATTTCGCAGCTGCCCCAAATCCCGCACATAAAGCGGGCGATAACGTGCCGGAGCGCATGCCCTGTTCCTGCCCACCGCCAAGCATTTGTGGCGTGAGTGAAATCCCGTGACGCACCCATAAAGCGCCGATGCCCTTTGGCCCGTGCATTTTATGCGCGGAGATTGCTATCATATCTGGGCCGCTGGGGATTGTCATGCGGCCGAATGCTTGCACAGCGTCGCACAACAACAGCCCGCCTTGGGCGTGCACGGCTGCTGCAATTTCGGCGATCGGTTGAATAGTCCCGATTTCGTTGTTCACGAGCATAAGGGCGAACAGTCTGCATTCTTCATTCCCATCCCTCGACGCGAAAGGTTTTACGAGGGCACCCGTTATACTTACCGGAAGAACGTCACCATGGCGCGCATGCACACAATCCAAAACCGCCGCATGCTCCGTCGCAGCAGCGCTTACCGGCAAACCACATCCCATAATCGCCAGATTGATCGCTTCTGTCGCGCCTGAGGTAAAGATCACGCGCCCGGCCGTTGGCAACAAAGCGGCGACCTGATCACGTGCCACTTCAACCGCAGCGGCGGCCGCCCTGCCCGCTGCATGTGCGCTATGCGGGTTGGCAAAGCCGGTCTTCAGCCATGGCTCCATCGCATCAAATGCCTCGGGGGCAAGTGGCGTAGTTGCTTGATAATCGAGATAGATCATGGGATTTTTGACCGCCCGGCAATGCTGGACCACACGTCGATAAAGCGTTCGATCTCGCTGGCGTTGGTATCCGCACCAAAGCTGATGCGGATGACTTCTGATGCGGATTTATCATCCCAGCCCATGGCGCCAAGCACATGACTGGCCTTCAATGTTCCCGAAGAACACGCACTGCCAGCCGAGACAGCGATGCCAGCCATGTCGAAATTGATAAGCTGGCTTGAGGCTGCAACGCCTGGCATCCGGTAGCTGCCGATAGTCGCTAGCCGGTTGCTTGAAGCTGCCACAACCTCGCCGCCAGCGGCTACAATCCCATCTTCCAACATTTTGCGGAGACGAACCGCCGTCTCCATCCAGGCAAAACCCACCTCCAGCGCGGCGGCAAATCCGATCGCTGCGGGTAAGTTCTCGGTTCCACGCCGATAGCCTTGCTCCTGCCCGCCAGTGGGCGACAGCAGCCCAAGATTACGTACAAGCAATGCCCCCATACCCGGAGGCCCACCCAATTTATGCGCGGAAATCGAGATTAAATCCGCATCGGGCAGTGGTAATTTCCCAGCACTCTGTGAGCAGTCAGCGAAGAATATGCCATCAACTTTTCGCACAGCGGCTGTGATATCCGCCATTGGTTGTATAACGCCCGTTTCATTGTTCACCGATTGGACGGCAAACCGACCATTGCCGATAATTGCACTGATATCGACATATCCATTATCAACGACAGGCACGCGTGTTTGGCCAGCTACCGCAAGCACCGCATCATGCTCGACTGAGCTCGCCACCGCCCCAGTGTCCCTTAAGCCAAGCGCAATGGCCTCGCTTGCCCCGCTCGTAAAAATGACTTCGCCGTCCCAATTCAGTGCGGCGGCTATACGTCTGCGTGCGTCCTCAAGCGCAAAGTGGGCAACTCTGCCCTCTTGATGCGGAGATGACGGATTGGCCCAGCGCAGCATCGTGCCTGCCATTGCCTCACGCGCCGCCGGAATAACCGGCGTGGTGGCAGCGTGGTCCAAATAGATACGTGGTTGGTTGGTCATAGTTTCCATGACAGTTGCGAAAATCGTCATTCCTTCTATACAGCGCTTCAACCTCCTGCAAAGCCCGAACCGGCGGGTACCGCTCGGCACACATTTCTAAGAATCGAACTATAATATGCCCGCAATTGCTATCCCTGGTCCAGAAGGCCGCCTTGAAGCGCGTTTTTCGCCGCCACCGCGCCCACGTGCTCCGATTGCGATGATATTGCATCCGCACCCGCAAGCGGGCGGAACGATGAACGACCGCATCACGCAGCAGCTTTACAAAACCTTTGTGGCCCGCGGGTTTGGCGTGCTGCGCTTTAACTTTCGTGGGGTCAGTCGAAGCGAGGGCGAATTCGACAATGGCATTGGCGAACTTTCCGACGCAGCGTCAGCGCTCGATTGGGTACAAAGTTTTCACCCTGAAGCGTCAACGACATGGATCGCAGGGTTCAGCTTTGGCGCGTGGATCGGCATGCAGTTATTGATGCGCCGTCCTGAAATTCGCGGTTTCATCTCGGTTGCACCGCCTGCAAATATGTATGATTTCAGTTTTCTGGCGCCCTGCCCTTCATCGGGCATCATCATTCAAGGCGTGAATGACGAAATCGTGAACCCGAATGCGGTGCAAAAGCTGGTCGATAAGCTCCGCACGCAACGGCACATCACCATTCACCACGACGAAATTCCGCGCGCCAACCATTTCTTCGAAAAAGAAATGGATATGCTGATGGCGTCGGTGAATAATTATCTCGACTTCCGGCTGGATCCTAACTCGCCGATCAAGTGAGTTAGCCAGCCTCGGTGACAAGGCTTTTTCCTTGTTTGTCGGGGACAACCCAAATCGCAACATTGGCGAATATGACCAAAGCCGCTGCGACCATAAGCCACAGTTGCTGGCTGCTCCCATCGCCTCGCCATCGTTTCCATGCGCCGAACAGCAGCAGCATGGCGGAAAGCATGGCGATGGACAAAACGGCATTGAGCATTAACGCTACATAAAGATGGTGGATAAGCCGCGCAATCGGGGAAATTCAGCATGGCCTTTTGCAGCGTGCTCCCATAGGGGAGGTGTAGTCCGACTCATGTTGCTACAGGATGTGCCATGCGTATAGCTATTGCCTCAGATCATGCCGCACTCGCGCTGAAGTCAGTGCTGGCCGACTATCTGCGCGATTTGGGTCATAATGTCGCTGACCTTGGCCCGCATGACGAAACGTCCGTGGACTATCCCGATTACGGATATAGTTTGGCAGCAGCCATAGCCGATGGTTCGGCCGAGCGCGGCATCGCCCTGTGCGGATCAGGCATTGGCATTTCCATTGCGGTAAACCGTAACCCTGGCGCACGTGCCGCCTTGGTGTCTGAACCGCTTTCGGCGCGGCTTGCCCGCGAACATAATGACGCCAACGTAATTGCCATGGGCGCAAGGCTGATTGGCATCGAAATGGCAAAAGCCTGTATTGATTCATTTCTCTTAACCGACTTTGGTGGTGATCGTCACCAACGCCGTGTTGACAAGTTATCCATCCCAATCACGACCAAGGAACCAGCATGAGCACGCGTCCAGCCAATGATCTCTCCGATGTCCAGCCGGACGGCTTTTTCACGCGCGGCCTGGCTGAAACCGATGCGGAAGTCTTTGCGGGTCTTGCCCATGAATTGGACCGCGAACAAAACCAGATTGAGCTAATCGCGTCCGAAAACATTGTTTCGAGAGCTGTGCTTGAAGCGCAAGGTTCGGTGTTCACAAACAAATATGCTGAAGGCTATCCGGGCAAACGTTATTACCAAGGTTGCGCACCTTCTGACGAAGTTGAAACGCTTGCGATTAAACGCGCCAAGACGCTTTTCAATGCTGGCTTTGCAAACGTGCAGCCACATTCCGGTGCGCAAGCCAATGGCGCTGTCATGCTCGCTTTGGTTAAGCCCGGCGACACCATTCTAGGCATGAGCCTCGATGCCGGCGGCCACCTTACGCATGGGGCAAAGGCCGCGATGTCCGGCAAATGGTTCAACGCTGTGCAGTTTGGTGTAAATCCTGAAACGCACCTGATCGATTTCGACGAAGTTGAGCGTCTTGCAAAGGAACATCGGCCGAAAATCATCATCGCCGGTGGCTCCGCTTATCCGCGCATTATCGATTTCGCCCGCTTCCGTGCTATTGCTGACGAAGTGGGTGCGATTTTCCATGTCGATATGGCGCACTTTGCTGGCCTAGTTGCGGGCGGCGTGCATCCCAACCCACTTGAACATGCGCATGTTGTCACGAATACAACCCACAAAACGCTCCGTGGGCCCCGTGGGGGCATGATCATGACCAATGATGAGGCAATCGCCAAGAAGATCAACTCTGCTGTCTTCCCGGGGCTCCAGGGCGGTCCATTGATGCATGTCATCGCTGCCAAGGCCGTAGCATTTGGCGAAGCGCTTCGCCCCGACTTTAAAACCTATGCCGCAGCAACAATTGCCAATGCCAAGGTACTTGCCGCCACGCTGCATGAACGTGGCGCCAACCTCGTTTCAGGCGGTACAGATACCCATTTGGCTTTGGTCGACCTCTCCCCGCTCGGGATTAGCGGACGCGATGCTGACGAAGCGCTTGAGCGCGCCGCAATCACGTGCAACAAGAACGGCATCCCCAATGATCCGCTGCCCCCTGTAAAGACCAGCGGCATTCGTGTGGGTTCGCCTGCTGGCACAACCCGCGGCTTTGGCGCAGTTGAATTTCGTGAGATTGGCCATATGATTTCAGACGTTCTTGAAGGTCTGCGCCAAAAGGGCGAGCATGGCGATCCTGCCGTCGAAGCAGAAGTACGACTTCGTGTGCGTGAATTGTGCAGCCGCTTCCCAATCTACCCTTCTTGAATTATAGAGGTGACTTACCCATCTAATACACAGAAGGGAAATGACCATCGGATTTTGTAACGAGTGTAATGCCGAATATGCCAACGGCGCGAAGTTCTGCGGCAATTGCGGCGCAAAAACGCCCGAGCAGCTTGCGGCAGAGAGCATTCCAAATCAGGCCCGACATTATGTAGGTGAAGCAGCCGATGAGCTTTGGGGCGCGACCAAGGACGCGTTTCATACGGGCAAGCATTTGGCGGACCAAGACACGGTTAAAAAAGTTGGTGGTGGTGCGGCCATTGGTGCGGCCGCTAGCATTATTGCCCCTATCGGGCTCGCCACAGGCGCACTGATTGGCGCGGGGATTGTCGCGTACCGCCATGTAAACAAGAAAAAGAAGCAGGAAAAGTAATTGCGCTGCCCATTTTGCGGACATGACGATAGCCAGGTGAAGGACAGCCGTCCTACCGAAGACAATAGCGCTATCCGCCGACGGCGGCAGTGCGAGGGTTGCGGCGGACGTTTCACAACCTTTGAACGCATCCAATTGCGCGAGCTATCAGTGATCAAAACCGAAGGTAAACGCGAGCCCTTTGATCGAGAAAAACTAGAACGTTCGCTCTCAGTCGCATGTCGAAAGCGTCCGGTTGACAATATGCAGATTGAAAAGCTTGCTTCGGCGATCCAGCGGCAGCTTGAAACCTTGGGTGAAAGTGAAATTGAATCCAAGCAGATTGGCGAATTCGTGATGGATGGGCTCAAGGCACTGGACAGCGTCGCCTACATTCGTTTCGCGTCGGTCTATAAGGACTTCAGCGAGGCGAAGGATTTTGAAGATTTCGCCGGGAGCGTGGTTGAAGCAGCACAAAAATGAGTGTGCCGCCGATCATTATTCTATTTCGTCCGCAATTGGGCGAAAATATCGGCAAGGCCGCGCGCGCCATGCTGAACTTTGGGCTCACCGAAATGCGCCTCGTTGCGCCGCGCGATGGTTGGCCGAACCCTTCCGCTGGTCCCGCAGCATCGGGTGCGGACATCGTGTTGGCCAATGCCCAAGTTTACGACACGCTTGCCGATGCAACTGCCGACATTTCCCATGTCTATGCCACAACCGTGCGCAAACGCGGCGTCACAAAGCCAGTCATTACACCAGAAGTCGCGGCCCAAGAGGTTCTTGGTAATACGGGGCGAAGCGCAATATTGTTCGGAGCCGAGCGATCTGGCCTTGAAAGCGACGAGGTCAATGTTGCCCGCGCGATCATCACCGTACCGATCAATCCCGAATTTGGTTCGCTTAACTTGGCGCAAGCGGTCATTCTGTGCGCCTATGAATGGTCAAAGACCCAAAGTTTATCCAGCCCGCCAAAAACGGATTTGGAACCGCCCGCATCACAGTTTGAACTTGACGGCCTCATCGCGCAATTGGACGCCATGCTTGAACCGCTGAACTATTTCACACCCATCGACCGCGCGCCGGTAACGCGCCGCACATTGCGCAATTTGCTCACGAAGCCTGCATGGAATGCGCTTGAGGTCAGGACGTTGCGCGGTGTACTAACAACCTTAAGCAGAGTACGACGAACCAAAAATTAATATCTTTGTGCCGAAAATTTTAGCCGTAACACCGCGGCAGGATTAGGAGCATTTTACGACAAGCACGATTATACTGAGCTTATTGCTAGCGGCGTCTTCCACAACCGAGCCAGCGATGAGCGCCGCAGATGCTGCACCACCAGCAGTGCAAAAAGTAAAACCGAAGCGTATCTGCCGCACCACAGGGTTAACCGGCAGCCGCATCGCGAAAAAACAGTGCAAGACCCAAGAGCAATGGGATCAAGCAGAGTCTGCGTCGGAATTGTCTATAAAGGGCAAGGCAGGTGCCACTATGCCCCCGCAGATGAGCACTGGAATCTAATAGTCAGGCGCGATTGGCGTCCCATTTATCGAATTCATAGGCGATGGAGGCTTCAACTAGACGCTCCCATACGTCGGCAATAGCTTCGACGGGTATACCCGCTTTACCAGCAGCCGTTTGCACATTGGTCAGCACCTGTTGCTTGCGCGCTTCGTCACGGACCGCTGAACGTTCTGTTTTGATCCGCGCGGCAGCATCCATATAAGCGAAGCGAACGGCAAGAAGGTCGACCAATTGCGCATCGACAGCGTCGACGCCTGCCCGGACTTCAGTCATGGACCCGCAATTTTCGGGTTTAACGGGATAGACTGTGCTGCTCATCGCAGCGCGTTTAAGGTTCCGCGCCCGCAAAGTCGAGCCAGATGTTGACATAAGTGCCGTCAGCGGCCATAGGCGCCGCTTCGCAATCGACCCTGCATTCCGGTGAAGTAGGTGTCCGGCACATCGCAGATGTGTCGCGCGGTACCGGAAACAACGTTGTTAGCAATTGGAGACTGAATATGTCGATGCGCAAAAGCTCGAAGTACAAACTTGATCGCCGGATGGGTGAAAACATCTGGGGACGTCCAAAATCACCTGTAAACAAGCGCGAATATGGCCCAGGCCAGCATGGTCAGCGACGCAAAGGCAAGCTATCCGATTACGGCATTCAGCTGCGCGCCAAGCAGAAGCTCAAGGGCTATTATGGCGACGTGACTGAAAAGCAGTTCAAGCGCGCCTATCAAGAAGCTAGCAACATGAAAGGCGATACTTCGCAGAACCTTATCGGTCTGCTTGAGCGTCGTTTGGACATGGTTGTGTACCGCGCCAAGTTTGCGCCAACCATTTTTGCCGCACGTCAAATCGTCAGCCATGGTCACATCCGCGTCAATGGCGTGAAGTGCAATATCGCCAGCCGTCAGGTTGCCGTTGGTGACATCATCAGCCTTGGTGCGAAAGCCAAAGAAATGGCGTTGGTTATCGAAGCACAGGGCCTCACAGAGCGTGACATTCCTGAATATGTTGCCGTTGACGGTAATGATAAGGTTACCTTCGCACGCGTCCCAACGCTCGACGAAGTACCTTACCCAGTTAAGATGGAACCAAATTTGGTCGTTGAATTCTATTCGCGTTAATCTTCAAAATACATTTACGAAAAAGGCGGTCCTTGTGGCCGCCTTTTTTGTTTGAGCGCAATCAACAGGTCTGGCACAAGGTGCGCAATAATATTTCCCCTTAGGAGAATTTCATGCGCCTGCTTTCTTTGGCCCTTGTTTCCGCGCTTGCATTGACGTCTGCGTGTCAAAAAGCAGCATCGCCTGATATTGATGTGGCGGCATTACCTCAAATCGATGTCCCTGCGACGAGTTTGACGAAAAATGGGATTGGTCTGGCGTCATGTCAGACTTGAAGCTCTATTATCGCGTCGGAAGGATGCTAGCGATGACAGATGCGTGGCCCAATTGGAACGATGGCGACGAATTCCGCGCCGTCCGCGACAAAAGCCGCAGCGGAAAGTAACGCAATGGCATTTCGCATGCCCGCTGAATGGGCTCCGCATGAAGCCGTCTGGATTGGTTTTCCCAGTTCAGCGGATGCTTGGGGAGCGCCGCTGCAAAGGGCACAGCAGCAAATTGCTGCCTTTGCCAACGCCGTTCATGCGTCTGGACAGGGCGAACGCGTGCATGTGATTGCGGGCAGCGCCGAGGCTGCAGAGATTGCCGCTGATCTTGTCGATAGCGGCATTCATATTGAACAGCGCCAAATCGGCGATGTGTGGCTGCGCGATACTGGCTGTATCATCGTCAAGGACGGCGACCGCCGCATCGCCCGCAATTTTGGATTTAATGGCTGGGGTGGCCGGTACGATTACGCCGGTGACAGGACCATTGGTGCAGAACTCGCAGCGTCTGCTGGATTTGAGATGCACAAGGCCGATTGGATTTTAGAAGGTGGCTCAATCGATGTGGACGGCCAAGGGCTTGCTGCAACGACGGCTGACTGCTTGCTAAACCCCAACCGCAATCCCACGCTCGACAAGGCGGCGATTGAAACGCGGCTGCGCGATGACCTTGGGATCGACCGCTTGCTGTGGTTGGGCGATGGCCTGAGTAATGACCATACAGATGGACATATCGATAATCTGGCCCGTTTTGTTTCGGTAAACCACATCCTCATTCCGCAAGGCGCAGGGGCCAACGATCCAAATAGCGCCGCTTTCGACGATGCACATAAACGCGCCGAAGCATTTGGGTGTCAGGTGAGCAATATGCCCTCGGTCGGGCGTTTCATACAAGATGGGGAAGCTGTTCCTGCAAGCTACATGAATTTTTACATTGGCAACCACAATGTCGTTGTGCCAATTTATGGTGCAGAGAATGACGATGCTGCGATTACCACACTGGCGGCCTTATTTCCCGACCGACGGGTTGTCGGGGTAATGGCGGACGCCGTTTTAACGGGCGGCGGCAGCTTTCACTGTTCAAGCCAACAAATACCAGTTTAGCTGTATCGGAGAGGATATCCCATGAAACAATCAATTGTATACGCACTCGCCGCTGTAACCTTGGCCGTGCCTGCTTTGGCCGACCACCATATGTCCAATACAGCCGAGCATGACAAAATGCATAAGGCGCATCAGGCGCGACTTGCGCAAATACTTGCGGACCCAGCTCGGGCCAATGATGCTAAGCGCGACATATATCGTCACCCTGCCGAAACACTGGAGTTCTTCCGTGTGCACCCAGATCATGTTGTCGGTGAATATGCACCGGGCGGCGAATGGGTGTCACGCATCCTCGGCCGCTACATCAATGAAAATGGCAAATATACGGGCCTATATTTCGGGACAAAAACCTTTTTCAGTGACCAGCAAAAGCAAGGTCTTGCCGCGGCTGTTGGCAAATTTCCGTCCGACGTTGCCGCCGTATCCGGCCGGCCAGCCGGCGATTTTAATGCCTTTTCGTTAAGTGAAATTCCCGAAGGCGTAAAAGGAACATTCGACCGCATATTGGTCATGCGCATGATGCATAACATCATGAACTGGAACATCGCCGATGCGGAAATAAAGGCCATGCGTGACCTTTTGAAGCCAGACGGGCTTATCGGCATTGAACAACACCGCGCTAAGGCAGATGCCCCCTATAGCTACACCGACGGAAGTAAAGGCTATATGCGCGAAGCTGACATCGTGAAATTCATGGAGGTGAACGGCTTCGAACTCGTCGCCAAGAGCGAGATCAATGCCAACCCGAAAGACAGCGCAAACTGGCCAGATGGGGTGTGGACACTTCCACCTGCATTGCGCCTAAAGGATGTCGACCGCGCGAAATATACAGCAATTGGCGAATCCGATCGCATGACTTTGCTGTTTAAAGAGCGCAACTGATGCTTGTACTGGGAAATTGCGCCCGCAATTATACTGTATATGGCGACAATCATGATTGCGGCACGTTTCGGGGTGAGGCTATAGGCTCGACATGACCAGAGATATCACCGTCGCCGCGTTGCAACTGCCCATAGCGGCAAGCGAAGCCGAAAACATTGATGCCGTCAATGACCTTGTGTCGCAGGCGTCAGACCTGGGTGCGCAAATCATCCTGCCGCCCGAACTATTTTCCGGCCGCTATTTCTGCAAAACGCAGGAGGAAGAGCATTTTTCGCTGGCACATCCCGTCTTGGAACATCCAGCCGTCAAGGCGATGGCAAAACTTTCTAAGCGGCTAAATGTTGCCATCCCCACAAGCTTCTTTGAACGCGATGGGGCACATTTTTACAACAGTGTCGCGATGATTGACCCGAGCGGAGAAATCATGGGCGTCTATCGCAAAAGCCACATTCCCGACGGCCCTGGCTATCAGGAGAAATATTATTTTCGCCCCGGCAATAGCGGGTTCAAGGTCTGGGACGTGTTCGGCACAACTATTGGCTTCGGCATTTGCTGGGACCAATGGTACCCCGAATGCGCGCGCGCAATGGCCCTGATGGGCGCTGAACTGCTTTTCTACCCCACAGCCATCGGTGCCGAGCCGCAGGATGCGAGCATGGACACACGGCACATGTGGCGGCGCGCAATGGTGGGGCACGCGGTGTCAAACTGTATGCCCGTAATTGCGGCTAACAGGGTCGGCAACGAAGACGACCATGGTCAGAAAGCGCAAAAATTCTACGGCACCAGCTTCATCGCCAATGAATGGGGGGATGTGGTATGCGACCTTGATGATGCCGAAACCGGCATATTAGTCTCGACCTTTGACCTAGACCAAGCCCGGGCGCATCGTGCCAGCATGGGCTTCTTCCGCGACCGCAGGCCAGCATTATACACCCGCCTTGCCGAGGATATTTGATCTGTGCATCTCTATCTCATTGGCATAGGTTCAAATCAGCCACATCCCGTCATTGGCACACCAAATCACATCATCCCGCACGCGATTTCTGCGCTGGAGATGGACGATATCGACGTGTTCGCACATTCGGCCACTATCCAATCAAGCCCGATGGGGCCTTCATCGCGCCGCTTTGCCAACGCGGCAGCGGTGATCGCGACGCAGCTTGCTCCCCCTACACTGCTTGCCCGCTTGCACGACATCGAGAGCCATTTCGGGCGCGTACGGCGCGGCCAAAGCTGGAGTGCACGCGTGCTGGATCTCGATATTCTCTTATGGTCGGGCGGCATGTGGGCCGATAGCAATCCAGCGCTCTCTATCCCGCATCCCGGCCTTCGTTCGCGAGGTTTTGTCCTTACGCCTGCCGCAATGGTCGCCCCCGATTGGCGCGACCCGATGACAGGCTTAACCATTCGTCACCTGCAATCGCGATTTAACCGACCAAAGGCGCTTGACCAGTCACCCCACCGCCACTAGGGGGAGCGCTCTCCTTTGAACCCTATTCGGTTCAGGTCGGGGGGCCCTTAGCTCAGTCGGTAGAGCAACTGACTTTTAATCAGTAGGTCGCTGGTTCGAACCCAGCAGGGCTCACCATATATTTCAATGGCTTATCTAGATTTTTCGGATTACCTATTTTCAATATGGTGGCGCTAGGCATCACATAGGCATCAGATGGATCGTGCGCGTCATTAGACGCAACCCCGCGCCGTCATATGTCGCGAATGCCTCACAAAACCACAAACGCAGACGTCTCGTCATGATACGCAATCGCCCAATTAAACGCTTGCGTTCAATTAACTGTTTAAGCCAAGGCAATCACAAGCCAAAGCTGATGGCAAACCAAGGGGCAGCGCAAACGTGAATTGGGTGGCAATCCGAATGCTAACAGGAGACAGGGTCAAGTTTATTGGCCTCGTGTTCGGCGTCGCGTTTTCGACTTTGTTGATAACCCAGCAGCTAACGATTTTCGTCAACCTGCTGATGCGTGGCGGTGTTGCGGTGCAAGAGGTATCGACCACCAATGTTTGGGTGATGGACCCTGCCACACGGACCTCGGACGTTATTTACCCCATGCCGATTACCGCGCTCGACCGCGTGAGAAGTGTTCCCGGGGTCGCTTACGCGTCACCGCTTCTGCGCAGCAACGCCTCGATACGTACGCCCGAAGGTGACCTTGAGGGCGTAACCGTCATCGGCGTCGATGACAGCTCGCTTGTCGGCATACCCCGTCAGATGACGCAGGGCGACCCAGCCTCGCTGATGGATCCCGACGCGGTGTTCATCGACGATGTCGGATCACGCAAGTTGTTTACACCGGAGCAAACGGTTGTCGGGTCAGAGCTTGAACTCAACGATCAACGTGCGGTCATAAAGGGTATCGTCGACAGCACGCCGACCTTTACTGCGCAGGTTACGCTTTACACGCGCTACTCCAACGCACTGAACTTTGTTCCCGGTACGCGCAACCGGCTGTCATTTGTTCTGGTGCGCAGCGACGATGATTTATCGGCCGAGGCGCTAGCGCGGCGGATTACCGAAATAACGGGATTAAAGGCACGAACAACAGAAGAGTTCACCCGCGATGGCATTGATTTCATAATCGAAAACACCGGTATCCCAATCAACTTCGGCATTACTGTAGTACTTGGCGTCGTCGTCGGCATCGCGATTGTCGGCCTGACCTTCAGCCTTTTCATCCGCGACAATATCAAACAGTTTGGCGCGTTAAAAGCAATTGGCGTGACCAACCGCAAAATCATGGTCATGGTCGCGGCGCAGTCGGGGTTGGTCGCGCTCATTGGCTATGGCCTCGGCTTGGCGATGGCGGCCGGTTTTGTCGGCAGCGGAGCAGCAAGCAGCGATGCGTTCAAGGGCTTTTACATGCCGTTTCAGATACCGTTGATTACGGCGGCACTGGTTCTGGCAATCATCGCGGTGACGGGGTTTATCGCCATTCGCTCAGTGCTAAAAACCGACCCAGCTTCGGTGTTCAGATGAGCAATTTTGCCATTTCTGTTCGCGG
>CALGEE010000266.1 GCA_937881525.1 uncultured Sphingomonadales bacterium
GCTTTCATCGGCGGTATAGCGGCGGCCTTTGATACGGGAAAAATCGATGACTAAGAAGTTTAATGTGCTGGTTACGGGCGGTGCGGGATATATTGGTAGCCATGCGGTGCTGGCCCTCCTGGATGCTGGGCATAGACCAGTCGTTATTGATAACCTTGTGACGGGCTTTCGCTGGGCAATTGCAGATGAAGCGACTTTCTATGAAGGCGACATCAGCAACAGCGAACTGGTACAGAAAATTATCAGCGAGCAGAATATTGACGCCATCATGCACTTCGCTGGATCAGTTGTCGTGCCGGAGTCAGTGGAAAACCCGCTAAAATATTACAACAATAACACGGCTAAAAGCAGAAGCCTGATTCAATCGGCGGTTACCGGCGGCGTTCGGCATATGATATTTTCATCCACTGCCGCAACCTATGGCATCCCCAAATCGAGCCAAGTGCGTGAAGATATGCCAACTGTGCCCATCAACCCTTACGGGACGTCAAAGCTGATGACCGAAATGATGTTGCGCGATGTCGCCGCAGCGCATGATTTCAATTATTGCGCCTTGCGTTACTTCAACGTCGCCGGGGCGGATCCGCTTTGCCGGACGGGCCAGTCGACCGTTGGCGCCACCCATTTGCTGAAAATCGCGGTGGAAGCAGCTTTGGGCAAACGCGCAAGCGTCAGTATATTCGGCACCGATTACGCCACTGAAGACGGAACCGGCGTGCGCGATTATATTCATGTCAGCGATCTTGCATCGGCGCATGTAATTGCGCTTGAGGCGCTCGTGGCTGATCCAGACCGCAGCCACACACTTAATTGCGGATACGGCCATGGCTATTCGGTCATGCAAGTCCTCGACGCCGTTGATCGAGTCACAAACAACAAGCTTTCCCGCAAGATGGAAGGCCGCAGAGCCGGCGATCCAGATGCGCTTATTTCCGACAATACAGCCATTAAGCAGCATTTTGGGTGGAAGCCACAATATGATGACTTGGACCAGATCGCCCAACACGCACTCGCTTGGGAACGGCGCCTGACGGATATTCAGACCGCATAAGCGCTCACTTGCGCTTTGTACGGATGTTTCCCATATCCGTTGCCATGGAAACACATTCTCACGCAAATCCGGTGACCTGGTACGGCACCACCATCCTATCCGTCCGCAAAAACGGCAAAGTCGTCATTGCTGGCGACGGTCAGGTATCCATGGGCCAGACGGTTATGAAACCAAATGCCAAGAAGGTTCGGCAATTGCACGATGGTTCAGTTATCGGTGGTTTCGCAGGTGCGACTGCCGATGCATTTACCCTGTTTGAACGGTTAGAACGCAAGCTTGAGCAGCATCGCGGGCAATTGATGCGCGCTGCGGTCGAACTGGCTAAGGATTGGCGTACCGACAAATATCTGCGCAACTTGGAAGCGATGATGATCGTTGCCGACAAGGACGTAACATTAATCCTCACTGGCAATGGCGATGTGCTGGAGCCGAATGACGGCATTGCTGCCATTGGGTCAGGTGGAAATTATGCATTGTCGGCCGCCCGCGCGCTCGCCGATTATGAGGGAGACGCCGAGAAAATGGCGCGGCATGCGATGAAGATTGCGGCGGAAATCTGCGTCTATACCAACGACCAACTGACCGTCGAGACGCTGGCAAGCGCGCAATAACGTCCTGGTTACTTGAACGCCAACTGCAACTTCCCATCTAGGCAGTAATGAAAAACGCACTCACCCCAAAAGCCATTGTGGCTGCACTCGACGAACACATCATTGGCCAAGCAGACGCAAAGCGTGCCGTCGCAGTTGCTCTGCGCAACCGTTGGCGCCGCCAACGCCTTGGTGCTGATTTGCGTGACGAGGTGACGCCGAAAAACATCCTGATGATTGGCCCCACGGGTTGCGGCAAGACCGAAATTTCGCGCCGTCTGGCAAAACTTGCCGATGCGCCTTTCATCAAGGTGGAGGCGACCAAATTCACCGAGGTCGGCTATGTTGGACGCGATGTAGAACAAATTGCACGCGATTTGGCCGAAGAAGCCGTGCGCCTAGAAAAAGAACGCCGCCGCGAAGTTGTGCGTGACGCCGCAGAAGCCGCAGCAATGGAACGGATATTAAAAACGCTGGCAGGTGATACCGCCAGCGAAGCCACACGTGAAGCATTCCGTCAACGAATCCGCGACCGTCATATGGATGAAGTGGAAATCGAAATTGAAGTTTCCGATACCCCCAACATGCCCATGGAAATCCCAGGCATGGGCGGCAATGTCGGCATGATCAATATTGGCGAAATGATGGGCAAAGCCTTTGGCAAAGACAATCTGAAACGCCGCAAGATGAAAGTCCCCGATGCTTGGACCAAGCTGGTCGAAGAAGAGGCAGAAAAGCGCCTAGACCAAGATGACGTCAACCGCGTGGCACTTGCCGACGCGGAAGCCAATGGCATCGTATTCCTCGACGAAATCGACAAGATTGCCGTGTCGGACGCACGGGGCGGAGGCTCCGTCAGCCGCGAAGGCGTTCAACGCGACCTGCTACCATTGATTGAAGGCACAACTGTTGCCACTAAATATGGCCCGATGAAAACCGACCATGTGTTGTTCATTGCGTCTGGTGCGTTCCACATCTCCAAGCCGAGCGATATGCTTCCTGAATTACAGGGCCGCTTGCCCATCCGCGTTGAACTGCGCGCGTTGGAGCATGCTGACTTCGTTCGTATTCTCTCAGAAACCCGTGCCAATTTGCCGACGCAGTATAAGGCATTGTTGGCCACCGAAGAGGTTACTTTGGAATTCACTGATGATGCCATCGACGCAATCGCGCGCATTGCTTTCGACGTGAATTCGACGGTGGAGAATATCGGCGCACGGCGATTGCAGACCGTGATGGAAAAGCTGCTTGAAGACATCAGTTTTGATGCCGAGGACCGCAAGGGTGAAACGCTCAAAATCGACGCCGCTTATGTCAGCAAGCAGCTTTCCGGCATCGCCGAGGACACTGACCTGTCGAAATATGTGCTTTGACGTAAGCCGCTCTTTGCTTTGCTATCATCGGGCGTCGGTCACAGATCCAAGACCCTGTTGCGGTGCTACGACAAGTTTCCAAGCCTTATCCTTCACAAAATAGCGCTTGGCCAGAGTTTGCAATATGGCCGGCGTTACGCTGTTGTAGTCGCTGTAGAGCTTACCCAACGCCACAAACCTCTCAGGATCATATGTGGCGCCCTTGAGCTGATTTAGCCAAAATGTATTGCCGGACGCTGCACGCTCAATCGCTTGCTTAGTCGGCTCTACAGCACGTTGCAGTTCATCGGCGCTAACGGGATACGCGATAAGGTCTTCCGCAACAGCATCCGCAAAGGCAAAGAAGCGCTCAACGTCAGCGGGCTTTACCTGCGCATACGCCATAAGATACCCGCCGCTATCAAAGTCGACTGGCCAATTGGCGGCCATGTCAGGGCTGTAACTCGCCGCTTGTTCGGCGCGGAATTTTTCAAACAGCCGATCACGGAATATCGCCGCCAATGTTTCCAGCTGCCGCCCTTCGCTAATGCCGTTTATGCCGCCACCCGTCGGCCACGCCACGACGGCCGCCGCCTGATCGGAAGCGCCGCGATGCGTCAATCGCACTGGGGTCGAACTTGGCGCTGGGAAATGCATATCACGCGCCGCTGCTGACACTGTCAAAGCCGCTCGCGGCGCCATTGCGCCAAAGCTTTTTTCAAGCGCCAACACCGCCGCAGCCTTGTCAAAGTCACCAACGAGCATCACCTCGATTGGGCCTTGTGACATTAAGGGTTTCCAGAAGGATTCAAATTTCGCAGCATCGATGTTGGCAACTTCAGCGAGGGTAGCGGCCTTCCATCGCGCGTCCTTGTTACGCAGCAGATACTCCAGATCGCGCTGTAAAACGGACGTTGCCGACATTTCGTAGCTGGCATAGCCCGATGTTGCCAGCGCCTTGGCACGTTCAACCGGAGCGGCATCCCAGCCCGGATGCTCCAGCTTCGTCGCAATCAGAGTCAGTTGGTCAACAAGATCATCCGGCCGCGTATTTGCGCCAAATTGAAAAGCACTGTTGTCGACCGAAAAGTTTAGCTCAATCCGCCGTCCATTGACCATCTGATCAATTTCCGTACGCTTAATTTTACCGATGCCATTTTCTGGCATGACCAATGGCCCGGCCCATAGCAACCCGCCCTGATCTGGATCTACAGCCTGATAGCCATAGCCAAAACGCACGAGCACTCGGATTTGACCGCTCTCGGCCTTATTCGGATATAGCAATGCGCGCACACCGTTGGACAGCTCAAGCCGAGTCATCTGCAACCGCGGAACAATATCTTCAGTCACCAGCTTCCCCGGCGCACCCAACTTTGGCAGCGCCGCAAAGCCACGTGTGTTTTTTGACAATCGCGCCGTTTTATTGGCAGTGACCGGCGCATTTAAGGCAGCTAGCGCGCGAATATCTGCGTTGGGGACGGAACTAGGTGAAGACAGCATGAGCCGCGTCACATCGGCCATGAATAGGTTCTGGGTTGATGCCAGCAGCCTTTGGGGCGTGAACTTGTTCTTCATGCCCTCATAGACTTGAATAACCGTTTTTGGGGCAGCAACGGTCTCCCGAATATCAACGGCATTCACGATATCATCGGCCTGTTTGGCGGCAGCTTCAAAGGGATAGCTGTCCAGCATCGTGCGAAGCGCGTTACCGAACAAGGTTTTCTCGCGGTCAATGTCCGCGACCGAGGGCGCGGTTGTTGTTGCGTCCGCAATGATTGCACGAACGTCACGCGTTGCCGCCTCCCATTTGTCGCCAATAGGGGTGAGCGACACCAATGTCGCGTCTGCGGTACGCGAAATGTCTTCCTGCGCAATTTGGGCGAACAGATAATTTCCGCCGTTACGCGCTTGCACCTCAAGCCGGCGGTTAACGATCTGAAGCGCCAATGCGTCGACCAGCAACTGCTCATTATAAGCAATTGTGTCGTTCACTTTGCGCCAAGGACGCAAATACGCAATGCTGACCGACGTAGGCAATGTCGGCTCAATCAACACCCGGACAGGTGTGCCTTGCGGTGAAGGATCGCCAAACGGAGGTTCGGGCGCGCGTGGGCCAACGCCCTTCCAATCGTTGAAATATTTCTGTACCAGATTTGCAAGCTGTGCTGGTTCCATGTCGCCAGC
>CALGEE010000267.1 GCA_937881525.1 uncultured Sphingomonadales bacterium
AGGCATTGTCCTGGATCAGTGCCGAGATCGCCTGGAGCCCGCTCGTCCGCTCCGCGCCGGTCAACGTCGCCGCCTCAGCAATCATTGCATCGAGAGCCTCGTCGCAAATACCAGACGTCCCCCGGTCGCATGTCGCATATGTCTGGAATGACGAGGCCGCATCCATGAAATCGTTCCCGATCGGGTGCATGGTAATGTAGTTGCGGTCGGGCCCAGGTTTTTGACCATATTCCGGATTGTAGATCGACGCTTCCTGGATCTTTACTTCGGCTTTGATCCCAACGTTGACGAGCATGGCCTGCGCTGCCTGTGCAATCTCTTCGATACGCGGAATCGCTGCTTGGCGGACGTTGATATAGACCACCGTGGAATCAACAGGCACGCCATCGGCGCGGGCAGCATCAACGAGCGCGCGCGCTGCTTCGGGATCGTAGCTGACGGGTTCGAGTGACGGGTCGAATCCGTTCGATGCTGGTCCGACGATCTGCGCGGCTTGTGTCGCGGTCCCCCCCATGATCTCCGAGATGATCGAGGGCACGTCGATTGCGTGCAGAACGGCTTGCCGAATGCGCTGATCGCCAAGAACCGGGCTTGGCGTGTCGAACCGTATGAACAGGGTTTCGACACTCGGGGCCGAGACACAGTCGGTTCCGTCTTCTGCAACCAGCAGTGCACATTGATCCGAGTCGAGGAATGTTCCGATGTGGGCCTCGCCGGTCTGGACCATGCTGGTGCGAACGCCGCCTTCGGAGCGGAACATGATGCGCACGGTTTCGAATTCGGGCGCCGTAACCGATGGATCGCTTAGACCCCACCAATCAGGGTTGGCTTCAAGCAAAAGGTACTGACCGCGCCGCCATTCGCTGAGCCGATAGGGGCCGGTACCCACGGGCTGGGTGTCGTAGGTATCTCGTGAGTCCTGGACCGCCTGCATCGACGGGATGCCGGTAAAGTACATCCGTTCGGGAATAAGTGGATCGGGTTCCGTAGTCATGACACGGAGCGTGTATTCACCCACCGCCTCTGCGGTGATCTGCGGGCCCATGAACTGGCGCAGTGAAAAATCTTCTTCTTCACTATAGCTGAAATTGAGCCCAAACGCGGCGCTTTCCGCATTGAAAGGTGAACCGTCGTGATGCGTCACACCCTGACGCAGTTCGAATTCCCACGTTGTCGGATCAATCTGAGTCCAACTTGTCGCCAATTCCGGAACAAGCTCGTTGGTCATAGTGTCGCGCGCGACAAGGACCTCGAATACGTTCCTCAGCCCCGGCGAGTTGACCTCGGAACCAGTCTCGTAGCTGGACAGTTTTGTGTTTTCCGAAGTTACGGCGATCAAAAGCTCCTGCGCGGCAACTGCTGACGCGGCGGTCACAAGTGCGGTGGCGGCCAAAATGGCTCTCGGGGTACGCCCCGAAATACGACAATGGTTCATATGGTTTCCTCCCAAACCTCGCAAATCATATCCAAGGGCCGCTGCCGGATTCGGCGGCCACACCCCAATTGCCATGCGAGGGACAAGCATTGGGTCTGATAGACTTTGATTGAACATGCTAGAATCCCACCATGTCGCCAAATTCAAATGAACGGCAGACCCTGCACTACGTTGATGCAGCACACCCAAATGGTCAAAAATCACGCCCTTCACTCTCCCGAAGCGTCAGGAGATGCGTCGGCTGAGCGTTCCTCCAAAGCAGCTCAGTCAATCTCACCCACATCATGATACTATTATAACTCTATAATAATGGCAAACGATTCCTGCCGCAAGCGTTTCTGGTGCAAGAAATGCACTTGAACTGGCTGGGCTGGCGACGTCTCCGCCATTGGAGACCCCGGGC
>CALGEE010000268.1 GCA_937881525.1 uncultured Sphingomonadales bacterium
CCTGGCTGCCCCAACCTGCCAGCTCTCCTGCGTACAGCATCTCACGGCGTTGATAGCCGAGTTTCTCCAGTATCCTGATCGTTTGCCGGAAATGCAGACGTGAACTGTCATAGGTATGGTGATCAATGTTGGACCAACCGACCCCTGCGCTATCCTGCCGTGCCTTTTGAAGGCGTCCGGCGGCACAGCGGCGCATCCAGTAATCCCTCTCCGCGATAAGCCAGAATGCGCAGGCGCGATGCGGCCCGATTGCAGCGACTGCGGCGTCTACCAGGTGTTCGACTGCATCCAGTCCCTGTGATGGGCTGTCGAACTGCCGACGTCGGGAACGGAATGCCTGTAGGAAAAGGCGTGCTTGACGGATCTCGTCAGGATTGTCGTCTGTTACTGTAAAGCCTGTCCCGCCATTTCGTTCGACAATACCAAGGGAGCCGGAGTCTCCTTCAAAAGCCTGGGCCAACCGCAGCGGTGCAAACGGTGTTCCTTTGATCTCCCCTTTTAGTCCATTGACCTGCGCAAAGGTTTCGATCGCTTCGACACGGATCATAATCGCATTACGGTCGGCACGAAGCACAGGAGGGAAGTGACCCTCGGAGTTACGCAGAACTGCGCCATCCGCCGCCCAACCGTTTTTTTCAAGTTCCGCAATCTTTGGCCCGTCGGCGAGCATCAGGTGGTCTACGATGTCGGCGATCCGGATGCCGGCGCCATCGAGGAGTCTGGCCGCATATCCTTTGGCGTCCGTGCAGCCTGCGAGCAAATCGCTCAGAATTTCAGAATATGCTTCCTGCGCTTGCGGCTGGCACTCCCAATGAGCGCGATGGGGGCGTGTGTGATCAGACATATGCAGTTCCTTCTTCAAATCATCCTGAGACGGAGCGTAACGACCGAGCTTCGCGCCTCGCTGTGGCTATGCGGCGATAGGCAATTTCGCGACCGACGGCGTCCGTGCCACGTCCCTCGACACTGGCGGTCTGCAAGATCGAGCGCGCCATCTCTTCAAGACCGGCTAGCAGCGGAGCCGGATCAATATTCATAACAGTCCGCGCGATGCCATCGATCACCGCTCCGGATGAGGCGAGAAAGTCGGGGACATATGCTATCCCACGCCTCGCAAGCAGTTCATCCACACTCGGGTCAGATAGCTGATTGTTGGCTCCGCCGCAGACCCCCCAGGCACGGATATCAGCGACAGAAGCAGGCGTCAGAACGCCACCTATCGCGCAAGGCGAAATGATGTCCGCGTCCGCAGACAAGATATCATCCGAGGGCAACCAGTCCCCGCCGATCTCCGCAGCTAAATTCCGGGCACGCTCATCATCTACATCTGCAACAATGACCCGCGCCCCGTGTTTGGCCATGGACCGGGCGACCCCCGCGCCGATGAGTCCGCAGCCCTGAACACCGATGCGGAGGCCACGAAGATCCACCAAGCCGCGGTCGCGGGCACACGCAAGTATGCAATGGACGATTCCTTCGCCGGCCGCTTCACCCAGACGCACCCCGCTCGTGTTTACATACGCCGTGCGCTCTGCGACCCAGAGCAAATCCTGGTGGCTCGTCCCGAGATCACCGGCCGTGCGGTAAAGCCCGCCCAAGTCTTCGATGAAATCACCTAGTCGCCGAAACGCGGCAGCGCGATCCATGGAGGGATGTTCAATCACAACGGCTTTGCCGCCGCCTGCGGCCAGTCCCGCAATAGCACATTTGAGCGTCATCGCGGCCGACAACTTGGCCACATCCCCCAGAGCGGCACTCATCGTTGCATAAGGCAATGTGCGAATTCCTCCGCACGCAGGCCCCAAAGTAAAATCATCAAGCGCGATCAGCGCGCGCAGGCCACTAGCTTCGTCGTTGACAACCAAAACCCGTTGTGCGCCGCAGTCAGCGAGGCTTGTGAAAAAATCTGACATTTGCCGACTTCCCTGCCGTTATCTGCCGTTATCTGCCGATGGTTGCGGCCTTCCCGCGAAATCCAGTATGGATATTAAATTATCCACATGGTGAATGCAATAGATTGAATGCTGCTCGCCCACTCACCGGAGAACACGAAGATCCACGCCTTAACTCCCTGTACCTCAGCAGAACCAAGAGCAAGCAATGCAATTCCTCCGTGGCGACTATCGGCTGGTTACGTGTCCATTTGAAAGTACGGGGCTCTATCACTCGAACACGCAGCCGCGGTTGAGTATCCCCTTTGGGTCCAACGCCTTCTTGAGGGAGCGCATCAATGCGACCTCCTCAGCTGATCGGTTGCGAAGCAGCCATGACCGTTTTTCAAAGCCAATGCCGTGTTCGGCAGAGATGGTTCCGCCGAACTGCTTCAACGGACCATACACATCCTCGTCACAGTCGACCTTAAATGCATCAACGTCGCCTGGCTGGATGAAGAAATGGAGATTGCCATCAGCGATATGGCCCATCGTATGGCAAACGCTGTTTGGCCACCTGTGCCGCAAGTTCGCTTCAACGATCCCTACATAGGCTGGCATGTCCCCGATCGGCACGCCAACGTCATACCCGAAAAATGGCTTGTTCCTGACAAATGGCTCCAGATCCTCGCGAAGGTCCCAGAGGCGCTGGCGTTCCTGGTCAGACTTTGCAACAACTGCATCGGCAATGATGCCTTTGCCGAGTGCGAGTTCGAGCGTTTCATTTAGCGCTAGTTTATTCAATTCCTCGTCCGCGCCTTCGGTCTCGATCAGGACATAGAATGCGTGCCTATCCATAAACGGGCTTCGACGTTGATAAAACCTCAGCTGCTCTTCGATGTAGGATTGCCACATGGCCTCAAAGGCGGAGAGTGTCGCACCCAACTTGAGCTTTGCCAGCTGGAGGAAATCAGCAACTTGTTCAAAACTGCTGAAAGCGATCATCGCGGTTTGTCGCGCGGATTGTTTCGGAAACAAGCGCAGTACGGCTCGTGTCACTACGCCCAAGGTGCCTTCTGTCCCGATGAAAAGCTGTTTGAGGTCGAACCCTGCGTTGTTCTTAAGCAACCTGCCCATCGACGAGATTACGGTGCCATCAGGCAGGACCGCTTCCAACCCAAGAACTAACCCTCTCATGGATCCGTAGCGCAAAACGTTTATTCCCCCTGCGTTCGTGGCGATATTGCCTCCTATAGTGCACGAACCACGAGCGCCGAGATCAAGCGGGAACAACAATTGGTACGCGGCAACTGCTTCCTGAACGTTTTGAAGACAAGTGCCAGCCTGGACAACACAACTCGCATTCACCGGATCGATATCCTCAATACGGTTCATCCGTTCAAGCGAAATGGCAATACTTTCCGAACTCGGTTCTGCCCCTGCGACAGGCCCAGTTCCTCCGCCGACAATAACAACATTTTGGGATGCCTGATGGCATAACCGCAAAACCGCGCTTACTTCAGCAGTCGACTTGGGGCGGATTAAGGCTAAAGCCGCCATTGGCTTTGGATTCCAGACGCTCGTAGCCCTCGATACCAGCGCATCACTGGCGAGGAGACCTGTTGGACCAACAGTCGCTGCTAAGGCCTTCAACAACTCTTTGGTTTTGTGACACTGCATGCATTCGACCTTTTGCTCGGAAATCATTTGCCGACCTAGTGTCGACACGAGTAAAGCGAACAGATATTGGCCTGCCCCTCAGCAGTGGTCCACCAGATTTGTTAGCCCGGCGGTTTCAAGGTAGCAGCGTTCATGCTGCCACCTCCCCATAGTAAGGCGGCATGAACGCTGCGGGCAAGATGGCTTTTGGGGCGGGTGGCTTGTAGCCGAGGGACGAGTGCGGCCGGGCGGTGTTGTAGTGCTGCCGCCACGCTTCGATCAGGATCTTTGCCTCGCGCAGATCGAAGAAGATTTCCCTCGCCAGCAACTCATCGCGCAGCTTGCTGTTGAAGCTTTCGCAGTAGCCGTTCTCCCATGGCGAGCCC
>CALGEE010000269.1 GCA_937881525.1 uncultured Sphingomonadales bacterium
ACGACGTGTTGGATATTTAAATTATGCCGATGACACGGAATTCTGAACACCCTCGGGCCACCGCTGTATTACCCTTGGTTGACGAGCGGTCAACCATGCATGCTCCGCTGCTCATTCATGTACCAGCACCCCTATTCGCCTTGACTCACCTCTTGTATTGTATGCATAATCATACTTTATTAGATAAAGGATAAATCTGATATGACATTGACATCAACCACTGCCGTCATTGCCGCGTCTCCGCCTGTCGGGGGACGGCTCTTGGACCTGCCGCCGTCCGGCACCATGGCGATTGGAGCGGTGGTGCGGGGGCTCAGAAGCGAAGGCGTCAACGTCATCAGTCTCGGCGGCGGCATGGCCGAGCCAGATGCGCCCTGGCTTCGGGATCCGATTCAGTTTCCCGCTGACCGCAACGTTGGATCCGACCCCGCCGGTGAGGCGGACCTGCGCGCCGCCCTCGCCGCAAAACTCGGCCGCGACCTAGGTCTCGCCTATGACCCGGCGACCGAGATAGTGGTCACCACTGGGGGGAAGCAGGCCGTGCTGCCAATCTTGCTATCGGTCATCGAGCCCGGCGACGAGGTTCTGGTGCTGGATCCCTGCTGGGTGACCTATGCACCGGCGGTGCAACTTGCTGGTGGGGTGGCACGGTGCGTCCCCATGAGATATGACGGCGGCTTCCGGCTCGACGCCGATGCGCTCGCGGCACGGGTGACGTCGAAAACCCGGGCCATGATTCTGAATTCACCCCACAACCCGACGGGACGGGTCTTCACCACTGAAGAACTGGTGGCAGCCTCCTCGGTGGCATGTGCCAACAACCTCTGGGTCCTCTCGGACGAAAGCTTCGAGAAGTTCGTGTTTGACGGTCACCGCCACCTCAGCATCGCCGCCCTAGACGGCATGCGCGACCGCACCGCCGTGATTCAAAGCTTTTCTAAAGGCTTCGCCCTACCTGGGGCGCGGGTCGGCTACCTGGCGGCGCCCGAACCCCTGTGCCGCTCCGTCACTCGCTTCAACGAGCACGTGACCACCTGCGTCAGCCCGCTGATGCAGAGCGTTGCGCTCGCCGCCCTTAAGGATGAGGCCGAATGGTCGGACCTCCTGCTCGCCCACTACCGCGAGAAGCGGGACGTGGCGCACGAGGCGCTGGCAAGAGTCCCCGGCCTCCGTTTCACGCCGGCCGAGGGCGGGTTCTACGCCTTCGTCGATATCACCGCGCACGGCATCTCGTCCAAGGAGTTCACCGCCCGGCTCCTCGAAACGGCACGGGTTGCAGTGACTGCGGGCACTGCATTCGGCGACGGTGGCGAAGGCTACGTCCGCATCAATCTGGTGGGACCAATAAGCGACATCCAGGAAGGACTGCGCCGCATGCACGAGGCTCTGGCATGACCCGCGGCGCCCGCGACACGCGGTGTCCGCCGCCGGATGCCGATCCCCAGCGATCGGCATCCGCTGCGGTCGTCCCCGGTCTCCCTTTCGAGGCCACGCCGGCGGACTTCCTAAAGCAGGTCGAGGCCCTTGCAGTGGGACGGAATGGCGATGACCAGTAACGACCTGACACGGCTGGATCTGGTAGATGTCTCGGCCTTGTTACGCGCCCGCGCGGTTACAGCCCGGGACGTCGCCGAGGCGTGTCTGGCCCGGCTCCGGGGCGTGGGACGCGATCTCGGCGCTGTGGTGGCGGTTGATGAGGGGATTGTCCTGGCCGCCGCCGAGCAGGCAGATTCCTTGGCCCGAGACGGACGGCCGCTCGGTCCCCTCCACGGCGTTCCATTGGCACACAAGGACATGTTCTACCGCCAGGGCCGGATTAGCGGCTGCGGATCGCGCATCCGCGCCGACTTCGTTCCGACATACACGGCAACGGTACTGGAGCGCCTCGACTGCGCCGGTGCCCTGGACATCGCCCGACTAAACATGTCGGAGTTTGCCCTCGGCGCCACGGGCCACAATGACATCACCGGTACGCCGCGAAATCCATGGAACCAGAACCATGTTCCGGGAGGGTCGTCGAGCGGACCGGCGGTCGCCGTGGCCGCCGGACTGGTCTATGCATCGCTTGGCTCGGACACCGGTGGATCCATCCGTCAGCCTTCGGCATTCTGCGGCGTCGTAGGCCTGAAACCTACCTACGGCCGAGTCAGCCGGCACGGCGTCATGCCCCTGTCGTTCACCCTGGACCACGTCGGACCCATCGCCCGCAGCGCCCGCGACTGCGCCGTTATCCTTCAAGCGATCGCCGGCCATGATGCTGCGGATCTGACGTCCAGCACAGAGCCGGTTCCCGCCTATTCAGATGGCCTTGATGGCGATATTCGCGGGGTTAGAATCGCGGTTCCCGAGACCTATTTCTATGATTCCATCGACCCACAGATCCGGACCTGCGTTGAGGAAAGCCTCGCCGTCTACCGGTCGCTAGGCGCTCGGATCGTCAACATATTCGTTCCCTCGCTGGACGTGGCAAACCGGATGGCGTCCCTGATCGCCGCAGTTGAGGGGGCGGCACTGCATCACCGGTGGCTTGAGACCCAGGCCGACGACTACGGGCCGCAGACTCGAGCGCGGCTGCTGCGCGGCCTTGATGAGCGAGCAACGGATTACGTCGAGGCCCTGCGGTTGCGGGGTCAGATCCTTGCGGAGTTTGGCAAAACGGTATTCGCGCAGGCCGACGTCCTTCACACGCCAACCATGCCGATGGAGGCGCCCGCGATCACGGCATCAGACGTCGGCGACAATTCTGATTTTATGAATTACGTGCAGCGCTTTGGGCACTGTACACGACCGATCAACTACCTCGGCCTGCCTGCCATCAGCGTCCCCGCAGGGTTAACCGAGGACGGATTGCCGTCTGCGTTCCAGCTGGTGGCTCGGCCCTTCGACGAGGCGCGCCTGCTAACCCTCGCCCATGCCTACGAGACGGCCGTTGATCGGACGTGGCGGGACACCCCAATGAAGGCCTGGACAACGACTGGCGAGACAAATCGCCAGGACGGGACGAGAAGCGCGGCATGAGCAAATAGGTGAACAGATATAGCAAACAAAACGCGACGGAACGGGGTCAGCCATGAAAATTGCCATACTCGGGGCAGGCAATGTTGCCTTGGCCAACGCCTTCTTCCTCGCTGACAGTGGCCACGACATTCATCTGTGGTCGGCATTCGTCGATGAGGTCGATTCCATCATCGAAGCCGGTGGGATCGTTTGCGAGGGCGTTCTCTCCGGACGCGCGACGATCACGGCCTCCCACGATGTTAGCGCCTGCATTGACGGTGCCGAAATCGTCATGATCGCGGCGCCGGCCTTCGGGCACAGGGCCCTCATGGAGGCGGCTGGCCCGCACGTGTCCGCCGATCAGACCATCGTCATCCACCCGGTAACGGGATTGAGTTCGATGATCATGTCGCGGATCGTCAAGGACCGCGGCATCAGACCGACCATCGTCGATCTTTCCACCAGCCTTTTCACGACGCGCAAGCGCGGAGCAACGACGGTCCATGTGCTGCGCATCAAGAACGTGATTGACATGGCCACGCTTCCCGCCGACCGCGGCGTGCGGGCGCTGGGATTGCTCAATGATGTCTACGGTGATCGGTTCCGGCTGGAATCAAACGTGCTCGCCATCTCCCTCGACAACCACAATCCAGTTTATCATGTGCCGCCGCTGCTGTGTAATCTGAGCCGCGCGGAAAAGCAGGAGAACTGGGTGGTCTGGGAGGGGATCACGCCGGGCGTCTCCAAGTTCATCAAGCTGGTGGATGACGAGCGCCTCGCGGTGGTCCGCCGCTTCGGGACCACCGAGATCCCTGTCGAACAGTACTTTCGCCAGTCGTTCGGGGTCGAGGGCGAGACGTTGGACGATATTTTTCCTGCAATGGCGACGAAGCTGAAGGGACCTGTCGGCCCGCAGGAATTTAACCACCGCTTCATCACCGAGGACGTCCCCTACGCGCTCGTCTTTTTTCACGCCCTCGGCGAAGTGGCGGGGGTCGAGATGCCAATCACCAAGAGCCTCATCACCATCACCTCGGCTCTCTACGAACGCGATTTCGTGGCCGAGGGCCATACCCTGGCAGCGTTGGGCCTGAACGGGTACAGCTTCGACGGTATTCTTCAAATGGCAACGGAGGGATTTTGACGATGACGAGTGGCCGCAAAACCTCATCGATCATGGATCGCATTCACGTCCTGCGAAGCAAGAACGCGGGGCCGTTCACCCTCACCTTTGACATCGTTCTCGGCAATGAGGACGACTTTGCCCGGGTTCTGCGCAGTCTCGACCGGAAAGCGGTGGCCCGCGCATATGCGGTGCCGCTCGAGGACGTGACCTCGATCAGTTCTCTCGCCCGGCTCAACGCCGTGAAGATCTGCATCAAGCGGCGCTTACCGGCGGGCCATCCGGGCGATTCGGATTGCTACGGCATGAACCAGGAAGAGCCGCTGGCATGTCTGCTCCGGGACATCGCAGGCTAAGGGTATGGTGATGGAATCCATCACAATCATCACACCGACCGGGTGCATTGGAAATCGCGGCATCGATCGCGAGGCGTTGGCAGCCGCGGTCGCCGCCGAAGCCCCGCATGCCATAGCCGTAGATGCGGGCTCGATCGATTGCGGTCCGTGGTATCTGGGAGCAGGACGCGAGCACAGTCCGATCGCCCACATCGAATGGGACATCGAAGTCATTCTCGATTGCGCCATCCCCAATGGGATCCCGGTGATCATCGGCAGCGCCGGCGGCTCGGGAGCCCGCGCTCACGTCGACCGCACCGTTGAGATCGTTCGCCGGATCGCCGCCGCCAAGGGACACCGCTTCCGCCTGGCAGTCATCTACGCGGACGTCGATCCCGACTTCTTGTTGGAGCGGGAACAGGACGGCGTCATCGCCGGCTCGGCGCAAATCACCGATCAAACCCCGCTGAGCGCGGACGCGGTGCGCGCCAGCGACGTGATCGTCGGCATGATGGGCGTCGGCCCGATCATCGAGGCGCTGGAGGCTGGTGCAGATGTCATCGTTGCCGGGCGCACGGTGGACGCAGCGGTGATCGCCGCCCTGCCAATTTCCAAGGGCTTCGACAAGGGTCTCAGCTATCACATGGGCGATATCATGGAATGTGCCGAATCATGCGCTATCGAGATCGAGCCCACCCTGCGTGCCTTGGGCCGCAACCGCATCCCTATTATCGGCCGCATCGTTGGCAACGCCTTCTTCCTCAAGCCGGCGGTCACGACTCTCGCCTGCACGCCGGAATCGTGCCTCATGCACAGCGCCTACGAACGCACGGACATGGACACAATCAAGGTGCCCGAGGGCCGCGTTGATCGCGCCACCGCCCTCTACGAGGCCGAGGACAGGAACACGACACGCATCTCCGGTTCACGGTTCATCGACGAGCCACATTCCATTCTTTTCGAGGGCGTCCGCAAGGTAGGCTATCGGTCAATTTTTCCCTTCGCAGTGCGCACGCCGCAGATGATTAGCCAGTTGGACGAAATCCTCGCCAACGTTGACGAGATCGAGAGGGGTCTGTTCAGCAGCGCCGGGAATTTCCACATCCATTGGCACCGGTATGGACAGGACGCAGTCCTCGGCGCCGCTGAGCCAGAGACCTCGCCCTACGAAGTTGGCCTCCTAGCCGATGTGGTGGCGGATTCGCAGGAACTTGCTCACGATGTCGCCTACGATCTGTTTACACGCATCGGGTTCTGGCGCTACCCCGGCCGCTACACGACGGCCGGGAACATCGCCGTCACCCTGTCCCCAGCCGTGTTCGACGGTGGGCCGGTGTACGAGTTTTCCATCTACCATGCCGTGCAGATCGACGAATCTGAGCCCCTTTTTAAGGTCGAAATCATGGAGGTTTCAGAATGAATGAAGGCCCCACGCAGAAGGCGGACGCCGCAGTGGCCCGCAACCCCGGCGGAAACTCCGAAGCCGCCGACCCACCACCGGATATTATCATCCGCCTCACTCAAGTGGAGAAATCCTTCGGTGCGCTGAAGGTTCTGCGGGGCATCAACCTCGAAATCGCCCGTGGCGAGGTGGTGGTCGTCTGTGGGCCAAGCGGCTCTGGAAAAAGCACCATGATCCGCTGCATCAACGGGCTGGAAACCATCAACGGCGGCGAAATATGGATCGAGGGCAAGCGCTTGGCCGCGGGTCGGTTCCAAAGGCTCAATGCCAAGGTCGGAATGGTTTTTCAGTCTTTCAACCTTTTTCCACATCTGACTATTATGCAGAACTTGATATTGGCGCCGACCCGCGTACTAAACCTTTCGAAGGAGCAGGGTCTGGAGCGCGCCAAGAAGCTCCTGGCCCGGGTCGGCATATTGGTTAAGGCGGATGACTTTCCGGACACCCTTTCCGGCGGTCAGCAGCAACGAGCTGCTATCGCCCGGGCCTTGTGCATGGAGCCCGAGATCATGCTGTTCGACGAGCCGACCTCGGCGCTCGACCCTGAGATGATCAACGATGTCCTCGATGTCATGCGGGGTCTGGCCCACGACGGCATGACAATGATCGTCGTCACCCACGAGATGGGGTTCGCCCGCGAGGTGGCGGACCGGATCGTGTTCATGGACGACGGCCAGATCGTCGAAATGGCCAATCCGACGACGTTCTTCGACAACCCGAAAGAGGAACGGACCAAACGCTTTATCAGCAAGATTCTCACTCACTGACTGGGACGCCCAACGGTCGGGGGAAACCGAAGAAGAAGTATATCAAACACCTTAGGCAACACTAGAAAGGGAGACAATACGATGAAAATATTATCAACATTCATACTGGCACTGGCGTTTGTACTACCGGGACAGACACCGACGTTCGCCGCTGAGAAGACGATGATCGAGAAAGTTAAGGAACGTGGCGTTCTGCATGCCGGCATCAAGGACAGCGTGCCCTTCCTGGGCTTCATGGATGAAAAAGGCAAAAATGCCGGCTTTGAGATCGATCTCGTCACCGATCTGGCTAAGCGCCTGGGCGTCAAGGTCGAGTTCACCCCGACCCAGGCCTCGACCCGCGTCCAACTTCTTCAGCAGGGGCGGATCGACTTGGTCATGGCGACTATGACCCATTATCGGAAACGCGACGAAGTGCTCGATTTCTCCATCGCCTACCTCTATGCGCCACAGACGATGCTCGTCAAATGCGACAGCGGTATCAAGGGGCTAGCCGACGCCGCAGGAAAACGGATCGGCACCTCCCTAGGCGCAGGTACGGTTAAGAATTTCCCCAAGGCCCAGCCGAAAGCGATCATTCAAACGTTCCAAGGTTGGCCGGAGTCGTTCTTCGCGCTAGAACGCGGCATCGTCGACGCCGTGGCGACGGACAACGTCATCCTTGCCAGCCTCCGCGCTGGTTCGCCGAATCCAGAAAAATACTGCCTAGTCGGCAAAAAAGGTGTGTTCGGCGGCGGTTACTATGCCGTCGGGCTACTCGAGGGTGATTCCGATTCCCGCGACACCATCAACTTCCTTCTTCAGGACCAGTGGCTCGACGGAACCTGGCAAAAAACTTTCGACAAGTGGCTGGGCAAGGATTCCAAATTGAACATGACGGCAGCGGATTTCGCCAATTTCGAGATGCGCATCTGGAATCCGTAAGACCGGCTTGCGGCGACCGGGGAGGCACTTACTCCCCGGTCGATCGCCCTTGAGGTATTTATGTACGAACTAAATTTTGACGCTCTCAACGGTGAAGGATATCAGCGACTGTTTGACGGGTTCATAGTGACCTGCCAACTGGGCGCATGGTCTCTGCTATTCGCCAGTTGCGTAGGCGTGGTGCTCGGCATCGTTCGCTGGCTCAATTTCCGGCATCTCGAGCCCGCGTGT
>CALGEE010000270.1 GCA_937881525.1 uncultured Sphingomonadales bacterium
AAAGACATTATTTAATCTGACATTGTTATCATCCAGCGTGTGTCATTTCGTACATGCTGTCAGATTGGTTTGTGATAGGGATAGTCTTTTCGCCTACCAAATGTCGAGCTTCACGGAATGTTTGCATGGGCGTTTTTCCGTAGCAATGTTTTCCCGAATGGGGTCGCTGTTCGTTGTATTTTGCCAACCAATGATCAACGTCTGTTTGCAGCTCTTCCAGCGATCCGTAGATTTTCTTGCGGAACGCTATGTCATAGAACTCATTTTTCATGGTGCGATGAAAGCGTTCACAGATCCCGTTTGTTTGGGGATGGTTGGCTTTTGTCTTGCTGTGATCAATATCTTCCATGGCCAGATACAGTTGATAGCTGTGACGCTCAACGGTGCCGCAATATTCCGTGCCCCGATCTGTTAAGATGCGCAGCAGGGGCACCTCTTGTTCGTCAAAGAAGGGTACGACTTGGTCATTCAACATATCGGCGGCAGTGATCGCCGTTTTCTCAATGTACAGTTTTGCCATTGCCACGCGGCTATATGTATCGACGAAGGTTTGTTGGTAAATCCGTCCAACCCCCTTCATTGTGCCGACAAAATAGGTATCCTGGCTGCCAAGATAGCCGGGATGGTAGGTCTCAATCTCACCAGCCGCTTCACGTTGTGACTTGGCTTTTTCCAGCGCCACAATCTGCGCTTCGGTCAGAACAAACCCTTCTTGCGCGGACCGCGTTTCCAAGGCTTTCAGGCGTTTTTTCATGGTTTCCAGCTCGTTGCGCAACCAAATCGACCGCACCCCACCACTGGAGACCACGATGCCCCGCTGCAACAATTCTTGGGCGACACGCAGCTGGCCCAAGGCAGGATTTTCAATCGCAAGCTCAATCACCGCGCGTTCGACATGTTCCGGTACACGGTTGCGGATGATCGGCTTCTTACGGCTGATCTCGCGCAAGGCTTCTTCGCCACCGTTCTCATAAAGCTTCTTGAAGCGGTAAAAACTGTCACGCGAATAGCCCATGGTTTTGCAAGCCGCGCTGACGCTGCCAAGCTGCTTTGCCAATTCCAAAACGCCAAGCTTGGGCTTGATTAGTTTACTTTCGATGTTGCTCATCTCTCTGACTCCTTTTGTTCAAATATACAAAATTGTCAGATTAAATCTCGTTCTTTACACATAATACCGACATGTTGCCTGAAAGCCCGTTTGCAAATGTATAACGTGTTTGCACCTTATGAGCGGACAAATTGCGTCGATGCGCTTGGATCGACTTGATAATCCCAGCGAGTATCGTTGGTCTCCATAGCATTGTTCACAACTTGCTTCATCGGCAGACGATCCCACACGTCCTTGGCGATTTTTTTCAAATCAAAATACCCGCCAGTTATTATCTGGTCTAGCTCACCTTCAATCTCAGATAATTCAGTTTCACCCGAGCGATCAATCCACTCACCAGGATCTTCAGCGATGTTGAACATGCGGGCCTTCGTTCCGTGGCAATAGTGATACTTCCAATCACCAAGTCGGACGATGAAGCTAGGACGCATAATGCCTTCGCCATGATATTCGGAGATGACAGGTACAACTTCCAGTTCTGCCCCATGAACAGCAGGCAATAGAGATCGACCCTCCATCGGGCACACCGGTACCTGTCCTGTGATGTCGATCAGTGTGGCAGGAACATCCAGCAACGAAACGGGCGTATCCACGCGGACAGGAGAAACTCCAGGAATGTCGATGAATAGCGGGATGCGGCAAGACCATTCATAAAGGCTGCGCTTTTGGATCATACCTTTCTCGCCCAGCATTTCACCATGATCAGATGTGACTATAACGATTGTATCTTCCCGCAATCCATTCTCTTCAAGGACGTCGAGCAGCTCACCTATTTTGTCGTCCACATAGTGGGCAAGAGCGGCAAACCCGCGCCGCATCGCAATTTGATTTTCTGGTTTGCGGATTTCATCACCTTTGGTGTGCAACCCATGCCATCGCCTGATTGCGCGGTCATAGTCGGAATATTTGTCATCCATATCTTCGGGATAGTCTGGGAGAGGGATATCGGCGTCTTTGTACATCTCCCAATACTTTTTAGGCACTTTGTAAGGCGGATGTGGATTGGTGAAAGACACCGTAAGCATCCAGGGCTTCTCAGGCGTATGACGCAAATATTCTAAGGATTTAAATTGCGTTTCCTCGTCGTATTGAAGCTCCTTTGACCAACCCGGACCAATGTTTTCCGCCACATATTGGGACACAAAATCAAAAGCCGTAAAAGTGGGATCATCTTCGGGTGGCAATGAGTATGACCAAATAAATCCAGACG
>CALGEE010000271.1 GCA_937881525.1 uncultured Sphingomonadales bacterium
CTGCTGCGCTGATGCACAACGCCGAGTGCGGTTACAGCGCGGGCCAGTTGACGGACCATGGCGCTCGGATCAGACAGGAACACGGCTTTGGGAAAGAACGCGCCGCCATGCATGGCCGGCAGGCCGGGTTCAAGGCTGGCCATCTCATGGGCCGCGACAAGATCGACGCTGACACCCAGGGCGCGGCGTTGGATCATATCCTGTGTGGCGGCACGAAATGCGTTTGGGGTGTCGTAGACATAAAGTGCGCCGCGTTTCTGCAAAATATCCACTGCGCCAATCTCGGTGGCCAGGTCTTGCCACATAGCTGCGGCATCCATGACAAGTTGTGCGATCGCCGCTGCGTTTCGTACGGTCGCGGCAGGCAGACTTTGCCGGACGAACCGCAACAGCCAAGGCGCCAATGAAACGATGGCCGCGTGTCTGATCGCCAGTGGCGAGCTGCGGTCAAACAGCAGGCGCGGCAGGTCACGCAAAACAGCGGGGCTTCCTACCGGCATCACGGCGTAATCGGCGATTGTGCCTGCATTGCCGTAGGAGGCACCCGATCCGGCGTCTTGCGGATCCACAAGGATCACTTCATGCCCGGCCTGGGCAAGTCTGAATGCACAACCAAGCCCGATAATGCCTGCGCCGATCACTGCGATCTCGACCCGTTCAACCATGTGGTGGCCCTTCGTTGGTCATACTTTCCAGACTTTGTTATCTCTCGATCGCGTGTACACTATTTGATCGGTTGTTGACTGAATTTGAACAAGGCGTCGAATTGCTCGGTCCGTGTTTGATCGTTGTCGTGTCACAAGTCTGGCAGGGACAGAAAACCGGCATCGAATAACCGATCAGCGTCGCAATATCCCACGGATTCAACGACGCAAGCCCTGCGATTTAGGAAGTATATTGTTGCATTTTCAAATCAGTACGAACAGTCCTGTCCCGTCTTTGTATATGGTCTACGATGGTGGCAAGGCGCATAATTTCCGCACTGTCCGCTTACCTTCAGGAAAAATTATGACTTCAACATACTACGCGCCCCAAGGTGGTCAACCTGGGCAGAATCAACTGCTTACAGATCGCGCTGTTTTCACAAACGCCTATGCTGTGATCCCAAAGGGGACCATGCGCGACATCGTAACCAGCTTTCTGCCATTCTGGTCGCAAACCCGTCTATGGGTGCTTTCAAGACCGCTCAGCGGGTTCGCGGAAACGTTTTCTCAGTATATCATGGAAGTTCAACACGGAGGCGGTTCAGATAACCCTGAGACTGACCCCCGAGCCCAAACTGTGCTGTTCGTGGTTGAGGGGACGGCAACGCTCGAGGTAAATGGCGCAATCTACGAATTAACGCCCGGTGGCTATGCGTATCTACCTGCGGGCCGCAAGTGGCGTCTGCACAATCAGCACCAGCAAACCCTTCGGTTTCATTGGATCAGAAAAGCTTATGAGGCGGTCAGCGGCCTTGATGCGCCAGATGTGCTAATATTGAACGAGAACGATATTGTGCCAACGCCAATGGCCGGGACAGATGGAAAATGGGCGACAACGCGGTTCGTTGATCCGTCGGACATGCGCCACGATATGCACGTCACGATCGTCACATTTGAACCGGGTGCTGTCATTCCCTTCCTTGAGACACATGTCATGGAGCACGGGCTTTATGTCTTAGAGGGCAAGGCGGTCTATCGTTTGAACAGTGACTGGGTCGAAGTTGAAGCAGGTGATTACATGTGGTTGCGCGCGTTCTGTCCTCAGGCTTGCTATGCAGGTGGGCCGGGTCAGTTCCGCTATCTGCTTTACAAGGATGTGAACCGCCATATGACCTTGTGACGTTCGGCGGCGATTTTGTCGGAAGACAGAATTGGGACGCGACGATTTAGGTGATAGCGAGATTTTTTCGGATTGTGGTGTCGCGTTTGATATCGGCTCGCTTCGTGATGCCCGTCAAATGCAGCCTTGGAATAGAAAAGCGGCGTGTTTCGACACGCCGCTTTTGCTTATCTTGGCTGACGCCATTTTACGCAAGGTGCTACATCAGTCCTGCTTGAGCGATCCCGTGCCTTTGCCGGCCATACCACCAGAGACTTCTTCGGTCGCTTCATTTGCGAGTGTTTGTGGCAGCACAAGGTTCAGGAAAATGGCGATCACTGCAGCAGGCAGAATGCCCGAGGTCGCAAGAACCAATACTGTCTCTGGCAGATGTTGCAATGCGCCCGGCTCCAGCTGCAAGCCAAGGCCCAATGAAATCGCGACTGCAAAGATAACCATATTGCGCCGGTTCCAGTGCACATCCGAAAGCATGGATATGCCAGCGGCGGTCACCATCCCGAACATGACAATCACGCCACCGCCCAGAACCTGAATTGGGATCGATGAGATGATCGCACCGACTTTTGGCAACAACCCGCACGCAATCAAAAAGATCGCACCGATTGTGACGACGCCGCGGCTCATCACGCCTGTCATAGCGATCAAGCCGACATTCTGGCTGAACGAGGTGTTTGGTAGAGCGCCAAACAATCCTGACACGGCGGTTCCAAGCCCGTCTGCATAGGTTGCGCCTTGGATTTCTTTATCCGTCGCTTCACGGCCTGCGCCGCCCTTTGTGATTCCTGAAACATCGCCCACTGTTTCAACCGCCGACACGAATGCCATTGCGCAGAAACCGATGATTGACGCCATCGTAAACTCTAGACCGAAATGCAAAGGATTTGGGAACGCAAAATTCGCTGCACGCCCGATATTGCCAAGGTTTACCTGACCCAATGCGAACGCCAATGCATATCCGGCCAAGAGGCCGAGCAAGACCGCAGAGACCGATAGCATGCCACGGGCAAAGAACTTAAGTCCCAACGTCACGAAGATGACCGTCGCTGCCATCAGCCAGCTTGTGCCGGACCCATAAGCAGGCGTACCGATTGCAGGTACGCCACCTGCCGCATATTGGATCCCTACTCTGACAAGTGCGAGACCAATCATGGTCACAACGAGGCCAGTGACCAACGGTGGCAAGGCAAACCGCAACCGGCCAATGAACAGACCAAGCACTGCATGAAACAATCCGCCCACAAGGATACCGCCCATAAGAACGGCGATTGCGTCAACGCCTTTTCCTGCGACGAGCGGAACCATGATCGGGATGAAGGCAAACGATGTCCCTTGTACAATGGGCAACCGCGCACCTACGGGGCCTATGCCAATTGTCTGAAACAAAGTGGCCACGCCCGCAACGAACATGCACATCTGGATCATATAGATCATTTGCGGAAAATCTGGGCTGTTTGATCCAAAGCCGAACCCAGCAGCACCGCAGACGATAATGGCGGGTGTGACATTGGCGACGAACATCGCCAAGACATGTTGGATACCAAGCGGGATAGCTTTGGTGAGCGGTGGCATGTAATTCGGATCGCGCAGCTGCTCTGGCGTTCCAATGGATGAATTTGACATTGTTTTAGTTTCCTCCCCTAAATTCAATCTGTCGGCTCCTCCGCCGACGTTTTCGTCATCACTTCATGATTGTGATCTCATGCGCGAACCTATGTTCCTCGAGGTTGGTGCCTGCTCCGACACGGTCGACGACAGCGAAAAGCCCAGGCTCATGCAACGGCGCAAGCACCCCGTGCCAGACATTCCGGTGATAGTTCACCCCTTGTCCCGGTTGCGTCTCAAAAGCGACTGGTCGACCGGGTACGCCATCCTCATCAGACGCCACGACCACGAGAAAAGGATTCTGGGTCATCGGCAAGAATGCCTGGCTGCCATCTGGATGCCGTTCCATCAAGTCGAGCGTCATGGGCAATTTGCGCACCTTGGCATCAAAAACGCTGATACCCGCCCTGCCATCCGCAAAGGAAAGCTGTGCGCAATCATCAAAGCGTCTGCACATCCCGGCATTGATCAATCTGTGAGGATGGCCACTTGCCTCAATGACATCGCCAAACGGGGCGAAAGAAGCGGCCGTTAATGGTTGAATGTAAACGATGTCCGTCATTGAGCGAACTTTTGTTGCAAGCGCAGAAGGGCGATGCGTTCAACTTGACGGCAGGCTTCGCCGAATTCAGTGGCGCGGTCATTGTCGATCCGGCGCTGGAAGGCTGCCATGATTGAGGCTTTCGAATTATCACGCACGGCAATGATGAAAGGAAAACCGAACTTTGACATATAGGTTTCGTTTAATGTCGTGAAAGTCGCCCGTTCTGCATCGGTCAGCATGTCAAGCCCCGCCCCAGCCTGTTCAGCCGTGCTATCAGGGGTCAGAGACCCCGCTGCGGCCAGTTTTCCGGCCAGATCAGGGTGCGCCATCAACACATCAAGACGTTGCTTTTCGCCGGCAGACCGAAAAACCCGCGCAAGTGTGCTGTGAACGCCAAACGCGTTGTCATGCGTCGGCCCGAGTTCAAGATCATAGGCCTTGTCCGCAATCCATGGGCTATGTTCAAAAACATCGCCAAAAGCCGCAACAAAGACCTGTCTGTCCATTGCCGATGGTCGCAGGTGCCGCTTGGGAGGATGGTGTTTCATCCAGTGATCAGCAATTTGCGCGCGCGTGGCGAACCAAACGCCGTCATGTTGCTTGAAGTAGTCAAGCGCCCGCTTCAGAGCCATCGCCCGACCTGGTCTGCCGATGATCCGACAATGCAGGCCAATGGACATCATCTTTGCCTGACCTGTCTGCCCTTCGGCATATAGCATATCGAAACTGTCTTTGAGGTAGCTTTCAAACTGGTCGCCATTTGCGAAACCCGCTTGAATTGCGAAACGCATATCGTTGCAATCCATCGTATAGGGCACAATCAGCTGGTCTTTTCCGCCTGTCGAAATCCAGTACGGCAGATCATCGGCATAACTGTCGGCAATATAGAGGAAATCCCCTTCCTCAGCGGCAAGCGCGACTGTGTTCATGGAACAGCGGCCTGTGTACCATCCGCGTGGCGGCTGACCCGTTACTTCGGTGTGCAGGCGGATCGCTTCGCGGATTTGCTGGCGCTCTTCTTCGACACTCATGTCTTTGTGTTCAACCCACTTCAATCCGTGGCTTGCGATTTCCCAACCAGCCTGTTGCATGGCAGCGAGCTGTTGCGGCGCGCGCGCGAGCGCTGTTGCGACGCCGTAAACCGTGATTGGCAGGTGCCTGAGCA
>CALGEE010000272.1 GCA_937881525.1 uncultured Sphingomonadales bacterium
CAAGAAGGGCAGCATTATCTGGGATGGCTTTTAGCACGGCCTGCATCAGCATGACATCAACCATGGAAGTTTCATCAATAACCAACAGGTCGCATTCTAACGGGCTCTCCTCATTGTGCTTAAAGCCGCCACCCTTCGGGTTCACTTCAAGCAAGCGATGGATTGTCTTGGCTTCAAATCCTGTGGCTTCTGTCATACGTTTGGCCGCACGTCCCGTCGGAGCGCAAAGCAAAATATCAACACCCTTGGCTGCTAGAATTTTGAGAATTCCATTTACAATGGTCGTTTTTCCGACCCCTGGACCGCCGGTTAAAACCATAACTTTTGATAAAAGCGCTAGCCGTATGGCTGCGATCTGGCTCTCAGCCAAAGACAGACCTGTTTTCTGTTCAATCCATGGCAGGGCCTTGTCGGGATCAATCCAAGGCCAGGGCAACTGTCCGTTCATCAAGTTCAGCAGGCGTTCTCCAATCACCCGCTCAGCCTTGTGTAGTCCTGTAAGAAATACACAAGGCGTTTCTCCGACTTGGTCAGCAACTACAGTCGCCTCTGAAAGCTCTAAATCGAGAGCGGTTTGGACTAGCGCACCATCAACTTCGAGAAGCTCAACAGCCAATGGAATTAGCTCGGCCGTCGGTAATCCACAATGGCCTTCACCCATGGCTTCACCAAGTGCGTACGATATGCCCGCGCGAATGCGGATCATAGCATCCTTCTCGATCCCAAGTTTAATGGCGATAGCATCGGCTGTTCTGAAACCGATACCTCGAATATCTCGTGCCAATCTGTAGGGGTTTTCTGACATGACCTGAATGGCATCATTGCCGTAGGTCTTGTATATGCGAACAGCTCGCGCCGTGCCGACACCATGGCTGTGAAGAAAGACCATGATTTCTCGAACGACCTTTTGCTCAGCCCAGGCGGCTGTTATTCGTTCGGCACGAACGGGGCCAATGCCAGCGACGTCACGAAGCCGCTCGGGTTCATTTTCGATGACATCAAACACCTTGTCCCGATAAGCCTTCACCAGTTTTTTGGCGTATACGGGGCCAATGCCACGGATCATCCCGGAAGCAAGGTACTTCTCAATGCCTTCTGCCGACGTCGGAGCAGAGGCCTTGAGAAAAGCTGCTCGGAACTGGAGACCGTGAACGCGGTCATTATTCCAGGAACCTGTGACGGTGATCCATTCACCAGCCGAGATGGTTGCGGAATGCCCTGTAACTGTTATTAAATCACGGTGTCCACGTGCCTTGATGCGCAGCACGCAAAAGCCATTTTCCACATTGTGATAGGTTACTCGCTCAACCAGTCCGGCAAGAACTTCTTTTTCTGCTCCGTCCTGACGGTTCACAATTCAATTCGAGGAGGTTCGGCAACCACTTCCGCCTCGCTCGCCTCCTTATGAACCTCCTCACGAATCAGCCTGTTCGTCACCTCAGAAAGATATGCGACAAGGGCGGCATCTAATTCCGCAAACTCCGGCCACAGAACATTCTCTATGAAACTTGTTGGTGCAGAAACCATGATGGTTTGGCGGTGCTGTCGCCGATAGCGGTAGGGTTTCAGCCCGTAACGCCGACATAGGGCAGAAAACAACTGCCGCGACCATGGGTCGGGCAAGCTGAATTTTGTTTCGACGGACTTCTCAGATTTTTTGGCTTGCTTGAGACGCATTTTAATACGCTCAGCTGCTGCGCCAGCCGCCGTTTTTTCACCGGGTGTCGCCGCCCCTGCGAATAAAGCTTCAATTTTTCGGAGCTTTTCCCGTAATTCAGTCTCCCCGGTCATTGCGTCGACCTCCGCCATCCAGCGGCGACCGCATCATCTTCAGAGCAAAACATTTGCTCGCCCTTCGCCTTATCGATTTTTGTTGCATCGTACCAACGGCCACCGGGAACGTGATAGATCCTGGTCCCTTTACTGCTAATATTGCCCTTGATTGCGCAGTCGCCGTTTTCCAAAGAAGTTTTACTGGACCCGAGGCGTTTTCCCTTACGCCAATCCCAAGGCACCACAAACTGACCGGCCCACATGCCTATGGCTGCGGCCCTAGCCGCATTTTCCTGGATGACATAATCCTCAGAATACCTCCGATACGATACCGCCCAACCTTGTGACACCATCCAGGCATTCAAGTCTTCTTGGCCTTTAAAGCAAACCGCAACAATACGACCATAGCGATCCAAATCCTTGCCCTTGCAAGAAACAGTCGCCCGCCCAATACGGTCTGATAACGCCAATGCAGATTTTTGTCCGCACCTATAGGACGCCCCGCCAGCCTCGCACATTTGCTTGCTTTCTGGAGCATCGATGCCGTGAAACCGAATACGCTGTCCATGGATATCAATCGTGTCACCATCAATCACGGTGGCGGTGCCGACTAACTCCTGAGCCA
>CALGEE010000273.1 GCA_937881525.1 uncultured Sphingomonadales bacterium
TTGGTATTTTAATAGAAACGTTAGAAACATATTGTTTCCAAATATGCCGCTACCCGATTCTGAAACCTGAAACGTTGCGCCAAGGAGACGATGTTATCGATATTGTCCGACTGATAACGGCGCGCCACGGCCATGTATTGCGTGATCTCGGCGACATGGAACAACCGCTGGTAGCCTGGCGCAACTGCGTTGAATTAGTCTCGGTCCACGATAGGCGCAGTCAGAAATGGCTGCGGCCATTGTTGCTTGTCACTTACCGCCGTGGGGGCAGACCAGCGAAGGTTATTGTGCTTTCCGCGCCTTTTGCGTTGACGGAGCTTACGCCGACAAAATGGTCATCGACGATTAGGCCCTCCAGGACCGTTTCTGTCCCATCGACGTCGCGGACAAACGTCCAATCCTGTGCATCTGCGCGGCGATGATACACGCGATAGCGTTGTGCGCCGAATGCGGCGTCCCATTTTACTGTAGTGTCTGAGGTTACCGCGCCACCCAAGGTTGCAGAAGCCGGAGCTGGCGGCGCTTCTGCCAATGCCGTTGCTGTCAGCACATTCAGCGCAGTGACCTTCGCCAAATACTCAAAATCCATTTTGTCGACGGTGTCGCCATATTCGATACCGTTTTCAGTACGCAGGTCCTGATGCTGATGGTTGTAATTTTCGACACCAACTGTGTAGCGAATTGCAGGAAATCCAAGCTCAAGCGAAGGCAAATGGTCCCCGCCGCGTGCAAAGCGGTCGGGACGGCGGACACCAAAGACATCGAGCTTGACGTCTGGATAGGCCTCGGCTGCAACCTTGTCGGCGTAACGCATCAGCGAACGGCTTGGGCCATCATCCTCGCCACCGCTGTTGCGACGCGCCATCTGGCCCGCCAGATCTTCCGATGCGCGGATGCCTTCACTGAACACGCGCACGACATTGTCGACTTTGCGCCCGTCGGTGCCAACCGTGCCGCCGACAATGTCGTTGTTTAACATGGCGCTGACTTTCCAACCGCGTTCTTTGGCCGTCTCAGCAAGCAACCGCCCGCCCATCAGGCCCTGTTCTTCGCCGGACAGCAAAGCAAACACTATGGTCGCCTCGGTCTGCGGCTGCTGTGCCATGATCCGCGCCGCCTCGATCACCAATGCGCTGCCTGATCCATCGTCATTGGCCCCAGGCGCGTCCTTTATAAAATCCATCACGTCCGAAACGCGGCTGTCGATATGCCCGGCAATGATGATGACATGGTCCCAGCCCATTTTGCCAGGCTTGATCGCAAGGACATCGACGATGTTAACGCCATTGGGAATGCGCGGGCCGGACATGTTGCGTTCTAACAATTCAGCCTTCAGACAGCCGTTGCAAGCCTTGGCGATTTTCTCGAACTCGCTTTGCGCCCATTTGCGGGCGGCGCCGATGCCGCGTTTCGGATCAGTTGCCGATGACAGCGTATGGCGCGTGCCAAAACTCACGAGTTTTTCAACGTTCGCCTTCAGGCGCCCTGGTTTCGCATCTTTTGGGGAGCTGGCATATGCAGCCATGGGGGACGCGAAGCTGATAGCGATTATGCCTGCCAGTACGTGTAGTTTTTTCATTATCGTTTCTGCCCTTTATGGAAGTCTTCGGCTCTCAACAGCGAAGATCAATCCAGCATTTTTTTGCAACCGGTCAACGAGGCGCTTGCCTAAGGCAGCCCCCGGTGTTGTCACGCCGCCGGGGCCATCATGTTCGCACAAAGCAATCGCGGTTTCGCTGATCATCTTGCTGGTGGAACCATAGCCGGGGTCACGGTCGCCCTTGACGCTGAATCGCGCCGTGCGGCCATCGGGATATTCCGCGATGAACAACACGTCATAATAGCCCGTTTCGCGTTCTTCTTTGGTCGGGCCTGCGCCGGGCTTGGGATCATCCGCGCCGCCCATCATCGGGGTGGAGGCAACATGCTTGGCCATGGCCTCGCCCTGCTCGCCGGGGCCCGTCAGCACCATTTCATCATAAACAAAATCTGCGCCATACGCCTGCCCAAGCAAATGGTTGGTACGGTGCACGTTCTTGGTGTTGATCGGGGCCATGACAAAGTTTGTGGCCCAACTGCCCAAGCTTTCGTCATATTCTGGCTTGTTCCCTGCAGGCTGCGGCGGGCCGTCAAAATCAGCGGACAAGCTGAACGGATTGGTAAGATAGCCAACGACTGCTCGGTCTTTCGCCGCCGCTGCCATCGTCGCTTTCAGGCTTGCTGCTGTGCCGCCGGAAAAAGTCCCCTTCATGGCACGCACGCGGCCTTTTACGCGCGGCGCAGGTGCACCGAAGGTATCCACACAATGCTTTTCAAGCATCATCACGCCCAAATCAAAGGGAATGGAATCGAAACCAGCCGAAAATACAATCCGCGCGCCTGACGCTTTCGCTGCCGCGTCATGCTGGTCGATTTTCTGGCGCATCCATGCGGGTTCGCCGCATAAATCGGTGTAATCGGTTCCATTGGCAACGCAGGCGGCGACAAGTTCATTGCCATATAATTGATAGGGTCCAACTGTTGTCAAAACGACCTTAGCGCGCTTGGCCATCGCGTCGAGCGAAGCTGAGTCAGACGCATCGGCCACGATCAAATCTGTGTCTGAGGCGGCACCAATCAGGTCGCGGACTTCTTCCAGCTTGGAAAGGCTACGCCCCGCCATCGCCCATTTCAGGCCCGTTTTGTCCTTCAGATATTCTGCCACCAAACGCCCGGTATAGCCCGTCGCGCCATAGACAATGATATCGAATTCGCGGCTTTCAGTTGGCATGTCTCTCTCCCAGAAAAATGGTTTTGAAATCGATGCGCAAAAACGCGCGATGAGTCGACCAAAATCGCTTCGGGGCAGAACCAAATGCGGGGAACACGGTCATAAACCGCGATGGTAGTGGCCTCGGTGCCATCCAGTTTGACCAGGTCCAGCCGAGGGACAGCAGAACCCGATCTTGTAGGTAACGCGCAACGGGCTTATTCGAGCCATCAGGATGTTATTTGGTTTACAGCTTTGGCAAAGTTACGCCGCGCTGGCCCATATATTTGCCCGCACGGTCGGCGTAGCTGGTTTCGCAGGGCTGCTCGCCTTTTAGGAACAGGAACTGGCATGCGCCTTCATTGGCGTAGATTTTGGCGGGCAAAGGCGTGGTGTTGCTGAACTCGAGCGTCACATGGCCTTCCCAGCCGGGTTCCAATGGCGTGACGTTGACGATGATGCCGCAGCGGGCATAGGTCGATTTGCCCAAGCAGATGACAAGCACATCACGCGGCACGCGGAAATATTCCACCGTGCGGGCAAGAGCAAAGCTGTTAGGCGGAATGATGCACACATCGGTCTTACGATCGACAAAGCTTCTCGGGTCAAAATCCTTAGGGTCAACGACAGAGCTGTCGACATTGGTGAAAATCTTGAACTCATCGGCAACGCGGGCGTCATAACCGTAAGAAGATAGGCCATAGCTGATGCACCCATCGCGGCGCTGGGCCTCGACAAATGGTTCAATCATGCCGGTCGCTTGCGCTTGTTCGCGGATCCAGATGTCAGACAAGATAGACATAAAAACTCCCTGTTATGCGATCCGCTTTTGCCATGTTGCGGTGCGCGTGCAAGTATTGGGCACGAAAAAATTGTGCGTATCTTGCGCGCCCCAAAAAGCGGCTTACTTCAAGCTGGCTGGACCAAAGCCGTGGGGTAGCAGTTCTGAGAGCGTAAATGTCTCATAGCCTCCCGCATGCGCACAATGCACGGGAATGTCGGTGTCGGTGAGGTCAGCCACTTCCTTGATAATCTGGCGGCAGCGGCCGCACGGCGTGATCGGCTCTGCCGCTGCACCAACATGCCCAGCCAAGCCGCCTGCGACTGCGATTTCCCGTATGGCGCGCAATTGGCCGTCACTGTTCGCTTTGGCGATTGCCACAGTTTCGGCGCACAATGTCATGCCGTAGCTGGCGTTCTCAAAATTACTGCCAGTGACAATTTGGCCATCGTCGAGCAAAAGCGCCGCGCCAACATGGAAGTTGGAGTAAGGCGCATATGCGCTCTTGGATGCATCAATTGCGGCTTGGACGAGCCTTTGTGTTGCTGCGCTCATTTGCGGACCACGACCCAGCGCACAGCGCCATCAATGCCATTGATGCGGCGATGGGCATTGGCCGTCCACATCACCCAAGGCCTAGCAGAATAATCGGGCGACATGCCATTGCCTTCAAGCCAGATGTTGCGGTCAATCGACTTGCTCACTTGATACTCCTTCTCAAACGCGGGGGTTAGTAATAGGATTGCGGGTGTGCCGCTATGCGCCTCAATCTGGTTCAGGAATGTTGCCAATTCCGACAATATCAATGCGCGGTTTGGACGGATTTTGCAGCCTTCCGAGAAATCCAGTTGTACGGCTGGTGGCAGCGCACTGTCGTTGCGCGGCACGCTGGTGATGAACATCGTTGCCTGTTCCGACGCCGAACGGCAAAGGTCAAAATGGTGCAGCGCTCCGAAGCGAATACCGGCTTCCTGCACGGCCGCTAAATTATCCAGAAACTGGGGTTCGCGACCTCCCGCGCCTTCGACGGCAGTTAGATAGGCAAAATCGACGCCTGTCGCGCCGAGCTCCGCCCATTCGGGTTGCCCATTGCTTGCATTCACGACAATCCCTTGCACCGGATACGCGTCGCGCGAGGGCGCCCATGCGGTCACATAGCTCCACACGACAAAGCTCGCGATAGCCAGGCCAAGCAGGAGCGTGCCCCAGCGGATCAATTTGCGATTTCTCCCGAACATGCGACCCCAAATCTACGTGCTTGATTCTGTCACTCTCTAGGCGCTCCGGCCAAGCGAAGTCGAGAGAAGTTGCGTGCCGCCCATCTACGCTTTGATATGTAGAACGCAAATCAGTGTAAACAGCCGACGTGCGGTGGCAAAATCAACCTCCACTTTGCCCTCAAGTCGTTCCATCAAAAATTCTGCCGCTTCGTTGTGAATCCCGCGCCGTGCCATATCTATGGTCTCGATTTCCGCCGCGCTTGCCTTGCGGATAGCTTGGTAATAGCTGTCGCAAATGGCGAAATAATCCTTCAACGGGCGGCGGAACCTGCCAAGTCCAAGGACCAACGTCTCGTGCGGAGAACCGTCCTCCCGGCGGATATCGAGGATAAGGCGGCCCTCTGTTACGCTTATGCTCAAATGGTAGGGACCGGCATAGCCGTCGCCCATATCGCGCAGCGGTTTGAAGAAATTTTCTTCAATCAGGTCGAAAATGGCGACGCGCCGCTCCTGCTCGATATCGGCGTTGCGCCGCAGAATCGTTGCTTCGTCCAATTCAACCTTAATGATGCGTGGGTCGCTCATTCTGCTGTGTTAGCTTCAGATAATTTTGGAGCAAGGGGTATCGAGGTCCAAGCGATTGGTCGCGTGCAGAATGTTGTCCACAGCCATATCCCCGCACTTCTTTTTCTGCCCCCTTGCGGAGTTGAACTTGCTAAAGGATAGGGAGCTATGGCCGAACTGATTAGACTTGCTGCAGCAAATGAAGCTGAGTCCCAAAGATTGCCCCGCAATATCGAGGCGGAGGCAGCATTTCTCGGTGCGATTTTAATCGATAACCGCGTGATCGAGGATGTTTCGATCAAACTTCAGCCGGATCATTTTTTCGAGTCATTGCACGGCCGCATTTTTGAACAGATTCTGCGCCTGATTGACAGGAACATGCTCGTCACGCCCGTCACGCTGAAGCCGTTTTTCGAAGCGGATGAATCAATGCGTGAACTGGGCGGGCCGGGCTATCTGATTAAGCTGACCGCCGATGGTGCGGGATTGATTGGCGCACGCGACTTTGCCCAGCAGATTTACGATTTGGCATTGTTACGCGAGTTGGTGACCGTTGGCCGGACGCTGGTCGACAACGCGCTCGACACCAGCGAAAGCGTTGACCCCAAGGGGCAGATTGAAGCTGCCGAAAGCGCGCTGTATAAGGTAGCCGAGGGCGAAGGCGAAACCGGCTCAATGAAGAGCTTTCTGACTGCATCGACCGAAGCCATCCGCAATGTCGAGAAGGCGCTAAACTCCGGTGGAGGCCTCTCGGGCATCACGACCGGCCTGAACAGCATCAACGCCAAATGCGGCGGTTTGCATAATTCTGACCTTGTGATTCTGGCCGGACGCCCCGGCATGGGTAAGACGTCGCTCGCCACCAATATGGCCTTTAACGCAGCACGGCGTTGGGTACGCGAGCGCGAAGACGGCATCGAGGAATCCAAGGGCGCTGGTGCAAAGGTCGCCTTTTTCAGCCTCGAAATGTCCGCAGACCAGCTTGCTACCCGTATCTTGGCCGAACAATCGGGTATCAGTTCCGAATTGCTGCGTATGGGCAAAATTTCCCGTGACGACTTCCGGGAGCTTTCGCGCGCGTCCCGCGAATTGCAGGATTTACCACTTTTCATTGACGATACGCCCGCGCTGACGATCGCAGCCTTGCGCACCCGCGCGCGGCGGCTACAGCGTCGGCATGGGATTGGACTAATCGTTGTCGACTATTTGCAGCTGCTTCAAGGTTCAAGCCGCGCTAACGACAACCGCGTAAACGAAATTTCGGAGATCAGCCGGGGCCTGAAAACACTAGCGAAGGAACTGAGTATTCCTGTCGTTGCACTGTCGCAGCTTAGTCGTGCTGTCGAACAGCGCGAAGACAAGACGCCGATGTTGTCCGATTTGCGTGAATCAGGTTCAATCGAGCAGGACGCCGATATGGTGTGGTTCGTTTACCGCGAAGATTATTACGAGCTGATGAAAAAACCCGATGAAGGCACGCCCGCATTTGACGCTTGGAACGAAAAAATGGAGAGAATCCACGGCGTTGCTGAACTTATCATTTCCAAACAAAGGCACGGTTCGACAGGGCGCGTGCGGATGAAGTTCGAAGCAAAAATAACGCGCTTTAGTGATCTTGCCGATGACCAATATGCCGATGCGCGCTATGATTGAGGCTGCGGGTCAGAGCTGACGGCAGGAGTGAAGTGGAGGTTATACCGACCACCTTCGAAACGAACTTTACCCCCGCAACTGCGCACTGAGGATGTAATTCAGCGCCATATTGCTGCTCAAGTGCAATCCGGACATCGGAGAAAAGGCGATGCCCTTCATATCCACGATCTCAAGCCCGGAATCCTCAAGCAAAACGGTCAATTCCTTTGGCGTTAGGAATTTGTCCCAATCATGTGTGCCTCGTGGGACTTGACCCAAACGCTCCGCCGCCTCGACTAAGAATATGCGCGATGCTGCTGTCCGATTGGGCGTAGAGAGCAACAATAGACCATCGGGCTTTAGATGGCGGAAAAGCTCTACAACAAACGCCGCCCGATCCATGACATGTTCGATAACTTCCATGCAGGTCACGACGTCGAACTTACCAAGGCCCTGCGCAGCGATTTCGCCAGCACGATAGTCTATCGCCAGTTCGGATAACGCCGCATGTGCCTTTGCGGCGTCGATATTCTCGGGGGCGGCATCCACACCGGTGACTGCGCCGCCAAGCCGCACAAGGGGTTCACACAGCAATCCAGCGCCACAACCTACATCGAGCGCAGTTTTGCCCGCCAGCGGATGGCGCGCCTTACCATCGCCACCAAAATGCGCATCGATCGCGGTCCGGATAAAACTCAACCGCACGGGATTAAGCTTGTGCAGCATGGCAGAGCTGCCTTTTGGATCCCACCATTCGGCGGCGAGGGATCCAAAATGTGCGGCTTCCGCGGCGTTAATTGTCGTGGGCAAGCTTGCGTTTGTCATATCCTGTCCCTATCAGGGCGCGCGATTGTAATATAGCGAATTTTGAAGGTTTTCATGGCGCGCATTGTAATGAAATTTGGCGGCACGTCGATGGCCGGCACCGAGCGCATCCGCCGTGTTGCCCAGCTGGTCAAGCGGCAGGCTGAACGCGGGCACGAGGTTGCCGTTGTCGTTTCGGCCATGGCAGGCGACACGGATCGCCTCGTCAATTTCTGTCGTGAGGCAAATGCGCTTTATGACCCTGCCGAATATGATGTGGTTGTCGCCGCCGGTGAGCAGATTACCGCTGGCCTTTTGGCGATAACGCTTCAGGCGCTCGGCTGCGAGGCGCGCAGTTGGTTGGGCTGGCAGATGCCAATCCACACCGATAATGCACATGCCAAGGCGCGGGTCGGGTCAATTGACCCGCAAGAATTGCTCGCATCGATGAAGGCAGGGAGTATCGCGGTCATCCCTGGATTTCAGGGCCTGACCGATGACAATCGCATTACTACCCTTGGACGTGGCGGGTCGGATACTTCTGCCGTTGCCGTCGCTGCCGCCGTGAAAGCGGACCGCTGCGATATCTACACCGATGTGGATGGTGTGTACACGACGGACCCGCGCATTGTGGCCCGCGCGCGTAAATTGAAGGCGGTCACCTACGAAGAAATGCTTGAGCTGGCCTCGGTCGGTTCGAGAGTATTGCAAACCCGCTCCGTTGGGCTTGCGATGAAGGAAGGCGTGCGCATTCAAGTGCTGTCCTCATTCGTCGACGACAGCGCGCCCGACGCCGATAGCATGCCCGGCACGATGATCGTGACCGACGCAGAATTGGAGAATAGCCAAGTGGAACGTCAACTGATCACCGGCATCGCCCATGATAAGAATGAAGCGAAGATAACGCTCACGCGCGTTCCTGACCGTCCCGGCGCGGTGGCCAATATTTTTGCGCCATTGGCCGATGCAAATATTAACGTCGATATGATTATTCAGAATGTCGGCCGCGACAAAGGCGAGACTGACGTGACATTTACCTGCCCGCAAGCCGACCTGGCGCGTTGCACGGACATATTAGAGAACCGGCGCGATGCCATCGGCTATAACCGCCTTATTTCCGATACTAAGGTCGCGAAAATCTCGGTTGTTGGCGTGGGTATGAAAAGCCATGCAGGCGTTGCCGCGACGATGTTTAGTGCGTTGGCGGACCGTAAAATTAACATTCAGGCGATTTCGACGTCCGAGATTAAGGTCAGCGTGCTGATTGATGGGGATGAAACCGAACTCGCGGTGCGTGTCCTGCACACGGCTTATGGGTTGGATGCGGAGTAATTCCGCTCCATCCCTCGCCAATTTAGACGTCAGGCATCGGATTGCTGCCTTCGCGGCGCTGACGAACTGTGTATAAAAGGCTCGATGTGACCAAACTCCGACATCTCATGCAACGTGGCACGGACTTTCTTGGCTGCGAGGTTGCGATTATGTGCGGCGCGATGTCTTGGGTATCGGAGCGCAACCTTGTGTCGGCGATCTCGAACGCGGGTGGGTTCGGCGTGATTGCGTGCGGTGCGATGTCGCCGGAATTGCTTGATGCGGAAATCGCGGCGACAAAAAAGCTGACGGCCAAGCCCTTCGGCGTGAACCTAATCACCATGCATCCGCAGATCGTGGAATTGATCGACGTCTGCGCGAAATATGACGTCAGCCATGTTGTCATTGCGGGTGGACTTCCACCCAAGGGCAGCATTGAAGCGATCAAGGCATTTGGTGCGAAGGTCATTTGCTTTGCCCCGGCGCTGACGCTCGCCAAGAAATTCGCGCGCTCCGGCGTTGATGCGCTGGTGATAGAGGGCAGTGAAGCAGGCGGGCATATCGGCCCTGTGTCGACATCGGTTTTGGCACAGGAAATCTTACCCGAGCTTGGCGAGCAACTGCCGATTTTCGTTGCTGGCGGCATTGCCCGTGGTGGCGCGGTCGCAAGCTATCTTGAGATGGGCGCGGCAGGGGTTCAGTTGGGTACGCGCTTCGTCTGCGCGCATGAAAGCATCGCCCACCCCAATTTTAAGACAGCATTCCTGCGTGCCAATGCCCGTGATGCAGTCGCAAGTGTGCAGATTGACCCGCGCTTGCCCGTCATCCCAGTGCGCGCGTTGAAGAACAAGGGCACTGAAGAGTTCACCAAAAAACAGGTGGAAGTTGCGGCGATGCTTGATCGCGGCGAAATCGACATGGACACTGCGCAGCTTGAGATTGAGAAATATTGGGCAGGGGCATTGCGCCGCGCGGTGATTGACGGGGATGTCGAATATGGCTCGGTGATGGCGGGACAATCGGTCGGCATGGTGCATGTTGAGCGACCCGTTGTCGACATCATCGCCAAGCTGGTTGACGAAGCCAACACTGCCTTGGCACGCTAACGCCCACCTGCTGGGGGCGGGAGGGGAGACAAATCGTCTTGCCAACACAACACAGTCTGCGCATATCAGCCGCATGACCGATGACGCCCCGCCGGAACTCACCCCGCTTGATCCTGCGTATGTAACAACAAGCCGGATAGCCTCCGTGCTTGGCTTGCTGCCATTTGTTGTTGGGGCAGGCGTTCTGGAGTTTGCAAAGTTGCTTCCTTCCGGCACCTTCCTCTTGCCCGTGCTTTTGGCCTATGCGTTTGTTGCATACACGGTGCCAGCCCGCAAATATCGGCATTGGGGCTATGATATGGGGAAGGGCCAGTTGCGCGTCGTGCGTGGATATATGTTTTATCGCGACACGATTGTTCCCTTTGGCCGCATCCAGCATATCGACGTCGACCAAGGCCCGATCGACCGGCGCTATGGCCTTGCTAAGCTGACGGTTCACACGGCAGGTAACCACAACAGCACCGTGGTGCTGCCGGGCTTGGCGCATACCGACGCCCTGGCGATGCGTGAGGCCATTCGGGCTGCCATTCGGCAAGACGTTTTGTGAACCACGCCACAGACGGCCCTATTGACGTTACGGGGCAGGAAGGCGAGCGTTTGCACATTAGCGGCCTTTTCGTCGGCTTTGTTTCGGGCCTGCCGCAACTGTTGTTTCCTTTGTTTGCTGCTATTTTTGGCGTGCGGAAATCAGACAACCCTGCGCTCATCCCCATCATCATCGGGGCTGTGCTGACGCTCAGCCTATTATTCCGCTGGCTTGGATGGCGGCGTTTTCGCTATCATGTGGGGGGGCATGATATCCGCGTTGAAAAAGGCATATTGAACCGCACGGCCCGCTCCATTCCCTATGACCGCATTCAGGATGTGAGCTTTGAGCAAAAGCCGCTGGCGCGCATGATGGGGCTCAGCGAGGTCAAGTTTGAAACAGGTGGTGGCGATGGCGATGACGCGACGTTACGCTTCGTCACGTTGGAGGAGGCGAACCGGTTGCGCGCGTTAATCCGCGCACGCAAGGCTGGCCTAACGGAAGCGCATAATGTTCGAAAGATCGTCGAGCCCGAAGATGCAGAAACGATCTTTGCGATGGACGGTCAACGCGTCTTTATCCTTGGCCTCTATTCCTTCTCACTCGTCATATTTGCGGTTCTAGGTGGTCTTACGCAGCAATTTGATTTTCTGCTGCCGTTCGATTTTTGGGACTTCAAACATTGGATTGGTTTGGCGGAAGAGCGGGGCGTTAGTGTTAAACAGATCAACGGTGTTGGCCTGTTCGCACGACTGATTTTGGCCTTCGGAGCGGTTGGCAGCCTAATATTCATCGGCTTTGCCACCGGCGTTGTGCGGACATATTTGCGCGAGCATGGCTTCCGGCTTGACCAGACCAACAAAGGGTTCCGACGTCGGCGCGGGCTACTTACGCTCACCGATGTCGTGATGCCCACGCACCGGGTGCAAGCCGCCGTCGTGCAAACTGGCCCCATCCGCAAACGGCGCGGCTGGCACAGCCTGAAATTTGTAAGCCTTGCGCAGGATAGCAAGGAAGAAAGCAACTTTGTCGCAGCGCCCTTTGCGACACTAAGCGAGGTCTGGCGCATCGCACAGGCCGCAACATTTGCTCCGCCCGATGGTGACGAACGCTTGCAGAGAGGCGCTGCCAAATATTGGTTTACGCAGCTTTTGGTCATCGTGCCTGTAGTGTTGGCTGGCATGGCTGCGCTTGTGGTCTTCGCGGATGCCGCGGTTGGCCGCACGATTGTCCTGCTGCTGTTACTGGTGCTTCCCGGCGCGCTATTCTGGCTGGACTGGCGGCAGTACCGTTTCGGGCTTGATGACCATCAGTTATATCTCGAGCGCGGCTGGTGGCAGCAGCAATTGACCATCGCGCCAAAGGTAAAGGTGCAAAGTATTGAAATTGCGCAAGGTCCGCTCGCGCGGCGGCAAGGTCTAGCGTCGCTTCGTTTCGGTATCGCTGGCGGCACGCTGGAAATGATCGCCCTGCCGCTGGCCACCGCTGTCGCTATCCGCGATACAGTGATGGAAAAGGTTGCTGCTGTTGACTATTCAGCGATCAATCAATCGCATTAGCAACCTGCGTTTCGATCACGCTGCCATCATCTTTGCGCAAAGTCATCACTACCTTTTTTGCCGCCCAATCAATGTCGATCTGACCAAAGTTTGCAATGCCCCAAAATCCGCCGGTCCGGCGTGGGTCGGGTTCACGCTCGCCGCCATTGCCCTTGCCAAAGGCTAAATTGAGCGAGCTGGATGTGAAATCCCACAATGGTTTGGAGAGGCCAGGCGCATTAGTTTTATAAAAACCGCCGCTATGCCGGTCACCTGTCAGGAAAATAGCATTGTTGACGCCCTTTTGGCCGAGCAAAGCATATAGCCGCGCGCGTTCCTTTGGAAAATTGGTCCAGCCTTCGAAATTATGCGCGTCGGTAATCACCTGCGTTGATGAAATGATGAAACGGACGTCGGCTGGTTTTTCCAGTTCCTGCGCGAGCCAGTCCCATTGCGCAGCGCCAAGCACAGTCGCGTTCAG
>CALGEE010000274.1 GCA_937881525.1 uncultured Sphingomonadales bacterium
CTCGATAATGGGTTAGGAAGGCGTCTTCGGCCAAGCGTTCAGCCATATTGATCATGGCCAGAGACGTCTCACGATCAATGTCGCGCTCACGATCAATTTGCAGCCAATCGAAGAGTTGAAACTCCAGCAAATCAACGGAAAGAAGAACGTCAGACATGATTTAAGTTTCCTTTCCTAATCACGCCCAGGCCGACATTCCGCCATCAAGCGGAATGATGGCGCCGGTCATGTATGAGCCGCCCCTTGAACACAGCCATGTAACGGTGGCGATCATGTCGTCAGCTGCACCAATGCGTCCAAGCGGAATGTTCTCCGCCAAAGCGTCGCGGCTTTCCTTGGCATCTGTCGCGAATGCCATCATCCGGCTGGGGAAGGGTCCCGGAGCGATCGCGTTGACGGTAATGTGACGGGGGGCGAGTTCATTGCTGAACAGTTTAGTTAAATGATGAACTGCGCCCTTGCTGACGGTATAGCTGTAAGTGCCGACGCTGTTAGAGACCGACTTCGTCGGCCAGGTGCCCATGATTGAACCAATATTGATGACACGCGATGGCGCATCCGCGCGTGCATTCTTTTCAAGTAAGGGGAGCATCAACCGTGTCAGATCAGCGACGGCGGTGACATTAATATTCAACACCTTGTCCCAACCGCTGCGCGGAAACGCGTCAAAGTCCGCGCCCCAGGATGCGCCGCTATTGTTGACCAGGATATCAACGTGGTCCGTGTGTTCAGCAATGTTCGCGACGAGCTCAGCCGTTCCGTCTTCGGTCGCAAGATCAGCGACGAAATACTGAACCGCTCCGGAAACGATCGCATCCATTCTGCTGGTAAATTCTTCGAGCACCTCTTGTTTGCGGGACGCTATAAAAACGCGGCAGCCTGACCTCACCAAGCCTTCCGTAATCATGGCCCCAATGCCTGTTGCGCCGCCGGTGACGACTGCAACTTTTCCGGAAATGTCGAAAAAGTCTGTCATGTTATGTCGCCTCGTTGCCGGCCCTGTGCTTGCGCGCCTTGCAGGCTCAGAAATTCGCCACTCTGATAAGCTGGCCCCGGATAGTCGTAGACGCCCGATCCGGATGCTTTACCGGTCTGCCCTTGAGAAACTTTTGCGGCCAGGTATTTCAGAATGCGCGCATGATCTTCTGGAGACACCATCTGGCCAGAGGCTGTGAAAAGGATCAATGCCCGGTCGAGCCCGATCTCATCGAGAACACCAAACGGCCCTTTGGACTGGCGGGTTGCCACCATCCATGCCCGGTCGATATCTTCCGGCGATGCAATTTCATTTACCGCGAGCAAAACCGCGTTTTGGGTCCACGCCGATGTGAGCGCATAGTCCGCCGAAGTGGTTTCAGCTTGCCCTTTGAGAAAACCGGGCTTTGCGTAGGCGGGCTCTGGATAGTCATAGAAACCCGCACCGCTTTGAATGCCAAGTCGTCCGGACCCAACAATAGGCGCTAGAAGTGAGAGTATCATCTCGCGCATAATCGCCATTTGCGGATCAGGTGGACGTTTGTGCCAGCTATCATAGATCAACCGCGTCCCGAACAGATCGATCAATCCAAACGGCCCCATTGGAGCGCCTGTGCGCAGCATCCAGGCGCGATCAATGTCGGAAATTGTTTCAGCCCCGCTCGCGACACTGAACATTGCGACTGACAACACCGGCCCAATCATCGCATTGAAGACGTAACCTCGGTTTTCTTTCTCCTGAATGAGCGGAAAACCGCCCAGGCTCAGCACATAATCCTTCAGGCGTGACACAGTTTCGGTGCTGGTGCGCGGGCCGCCGACAATGTCGAAAAGCATAGCGCCAAGATGCGAATGGAGCGCGGCAAATCGATCTCCGTGTGTCAGGGCGCTTTCAATGTCGGAGGGTAGTAAGGCAGAGCTGTTGCTGGTGAGCAAAACGTCTTCGCCGCAGTTTTGCTCAAGCTCGGCAAACACACGAGATTTGAGAGCGACATCCTCAAAGACAGATTCGCTGACGAGCCATGCGCCATCGAGGGCTTTCGATAGATCGCTTTGCGAAGATATTTGTGTGAGTGCTTCAGCGATGTCTTCAGCTTGCAAAACCCCGGCTTCGACGAGTTGTCGGGCCATCTCTGGCAAGACGAACGCAACTGCATCCAGCGTTTGCTCCGAGACATCGTAGAGGACTGCTCTATGGCCGCCAATTGCGGACAAGAGGGCATTGTAACAGCCCATCGTCCCGGCTCCCACAAAGCAGACATGTCCGATTTCTGCGGGCATTATCTTAGCACCCGGGGTGGGCGGTCTGGCAGCGCAAGGTTCGCGGCTCCGTGCGTCACCATGGCGGGCCGGTATTCAAGTATGGGCAAAGCCGCGAGCGTGTTGACGATGTGGAA
>CALGEE010000275.1 GCA_937881525.1 uncultured Sphingomonadales bacterium
GCCAAACCGGGCGAGAACTACGGCGAAGGCGCCGAAGGCGGTGTTGTTGCGACAGAAGCCGCGAACAACGCGACCGTCGGTGGCACGCTCGTGCCGACGCTGTCCCTTGGTATTCCGGGAGATGCGTCCTCGGCCATGCTTCTTGGCGCGCTACTCATTCTGGGCTTTATCCCCGGACCGGCCATGTTCGAGAACAATCCGGACGTCGTTGGCGGCATCTTCATGGTGTATCTGGCGTCAAACGTTTTCCTTCTCATTGCAGGAATCCTGGCGACGCCGATCTTTGTCTATATCTTGCGCATTCCAAAAGTGTATTTGATCCCGAGCATCTTGCTGCTCTGTTCAATTGGCACCTTTGCGCTTCAAGCCTCGGTCTTCGATTTGCAGATCATGCTGATCTTTGGGCTGATCGGAATTCTTTTCCGGGCGGCTGACTATCCGTTGGCACCTGTTGTCATTGGCATGATCCTTGGCCCGATCCTGGAAGCCAACTTTCGCCGCTCACTGCTGATCTCGCGAGACGGGTACTGGATATTTCTTGACCGACCAGTCTCGGGAACCCTTGTTGCCATCAACGCGCTGCTTTTGGCGGCGATGGTCTATCTCACCATAAAACGGATGCGCGGTTCAAAAAAGAGCGATCTGGCAAAAGCGATGTCTGCGGAAGAATAATGAACCCCCGTCGTCTCTCAGAGCGTAGGAAAATCATGCTTTCCGAAGATCATCAACCATCCGTTTGATTGCTACCGCAGCGACAGCGCCGATGTTGTGCAAATTACGGCGGCATTCCGTCCCGCCTCCCAATTCTCACATGAATACTACGCGGCTGCCACGAATACCACTTTCGAAAAGCCGCACCGCACCGTTGCTCGCTCCATCCGAGTGTCCGCTATTGACCATCTCTGGCAGGGCTAATATCTGCTTTTCGCGGTACGCGAACCTCGGTGCATATTGCAGCATCAGATACTTTGGCTCAAGGACTGCCATTCGCTGCAATTTGAAGGGATGACCGCTCTAGCCTCATACCTAGAGGTTAGCTGCAGGCCCGTGGACCGGGAACCAAGAGCCACGGCACTATCGGACCGTAGAGCTCGCACCCACGTCTTGCTTATAGCGTTGCCGCGACACAGTTGGGATTGGTTGGTTTTGTTCGGTCCGCGGTCCGCGGTCCGTGGACCTGTGGCAGAGGTTACTTGGCCCAATCCCTACAGCAGAACCGCAGGACCATGGACCGGCCCCCCCTATCCCAGGGCCCCGCGTCTCGGACCACGGGCCTTTACTATTAGCGTTGTAGTTTCATTCGGGGGTAACTTTATTTGGATGCCATCTCTATTGACGCATTAATTTCTAGCAGAACCGTGCTGCTGCTCTCGCTGAGTGGCGTCAACTACTGAGCGTATAGATTTTGATTGCCCCATCAATCTGATGTTTGCAATCATTAGTCTGACAGCACCACTGAGCCCAATGCACACGCATATTCTTAAGGCCGAGGACATCATCAACCGTGGTGGCGCGACGTTGATAATTGAACTGTTCGGCTCTGACGCACAGGGCAACTTCGCCAATGATAAAGGTGGGACCGTCTTTTGTGACGGTATCAAGCGCACCTATGCACCTGGTGAAAAATTACGTTTGGCCCCTGGTGAAAGCGTGACGCTTATGCCCGGTGATTGGCATGCGTTCTGCGGCGAGGGCGGCGATGTCTTGATCGGCGAAGTATCTACAGTGAACGACGATGAAACTGACAACATTTTCCGCGAACCTATTGGCCGCTTTGCCAATATCGTTGAGGACGTCG
>CALGEE010000276.1 GCA_937881525.1 uncultured Sphingomonadales bacterium
AATCAGGTACAGCTGCGCGCCTTTACCTTACGGCTCGCAGCAGCAGTTTTTCAGAGAAGAAAGGCGCATTTTTTTACACTGGTCGCTTTATGCGCAACATCAATGCCAACAGCGGATACATAGATGAGTGAAAGAGCTTTTTCAATTTTTCTACATATGTGTTGACAAATGTCCATACGTGTTTCTAAATTTGATCCCTTGGCGTTCTGACCCCATATGTACCGAATCGTTTCTGATAGAAATTCTAGGCTAGTTGCAAAGAAGAAGATGCCTGCAGTCGGTTTGACTACTAGCCTCGTTAAGCGCCATGTCTATTAATTGGAACCGGAATTAGGAGAGCCCAAATGGAAGCGCGTTACGAAATGCTGGTGAACGGTAAGATGACAGGCGGCAGCCGTTCGCTTGATGTGATTAATCCAGCAACAGCAGAAGTCTTTGCGACCTGTGCCTGCGCTTCGCGCGAAGAAATGGAAGTTGCGGTAACGGCTGCTGCTGCAGCATTTCCGGCATGGTCCGCGACCTCGCTCGATGAAAGGCGCGCGGTTCTCATCAAGATGGCAGAAGCAATCGAAACCAATCTCGATTCTCTCGCTCGCACGTTGACCAGCGAGCAGGGAAAGCCGATCGGCGATGCCCAGGGCGAGGTCGGCGGTGCTGCCTATTTCCTGCGTTATTATGCAGGGCTCGAAATTCCGGTCGAAACAATTGAGGACAGCGACGCCCGCCGCATCGAACTTCATCGCAGGCCGCTCGGAGTCGTCGCGGCGATCGTGCCGTGGAATTTCCCCGTGCTGACCGCCGTCAACAAAATTGGCGCAGCCCTGCTGACTGGCAACACGGCTGTAGTAAAACCAGCCGCAACGACGCCGCTTGCGACGCTGCAGTTTGCCTCTCTGATCAAAGACTTTGTTCCAGCCGGCGTCGTCAATATTGTGACTGACAACAATGACCTTGGCGACGTACTGACCGGCCATCCGCTAGTGCGCAAGGTAAGTTTCACGGGATCGACCAACACTGGCATGAAAGTGATGTCGTCGGGCTCAGCAACGCTCAAGCGAATGACGCTCGAACTAGGTGGCAATGACTCGGGCATCGTGCTTGATGATTGCGATCCGGAAGTCGTCTCGCAGCAGCTGTTCGATTCCGCATTTGCCAATAATGGCCAAGTCTGCATTGCGCTCAAGCGGTTATATGTCCATGACAGCCAATATGATGCGATATGCGAAAAGCTTGCTGAAATCGCGAGAGCTGCAATTGTCGGCTCGGGATTGCAGCAGGGAACACAGCTCGGTCCGGTGCAGAACCGCACGCAATACGACAAACTCACATCGCTGATCGAAGAGACGAGAAAAGACGGTAATATCATTGCCGGCGGAGACAGCCCTGATGGCCCAGGCTATTTCATCAACCCCACCATCGTTCGCGACATCGCCGACGATGCGCGACTGGTTACCGATGAGCAGTTCGGGCCGGTCCTGCCAGTCATGCGCTACACCGACGTCGGCGATGTGATCGCACGGGCCAACAATACTAGCTATGGCCTCGGCAACTCGGTTTGGTCATCGAGCGTCGAAAAGGCAGGCGCGGTTGCCAGCCAGCTCGATTCGGGTTCGGTCTGGATAAACAAGCATGGCGATATCGGCCCCGACACGCCATTTGCAGGCGCGAAGATGTCTGGTGTCGGGATCGAAATGGGAATGCACGGCCTGCTGGAATTCACGCAGGCCAAAGTCGTGAACTACGCCAAGGCAGCAAACGTCTAGTAAGGATTTTCCAAACCCGAAACAAGCATCTCGGCATAGGTGTTGCCGATCTCCTCGGCACTGACATCGCTTTTGTCCGGGCGAAACCAGCGGTGAGTCCAGCCGACAATCCCCAGCACACCGAAAGCCACAACACTTGGTGCACCGATATTGCGGAAGCTTTTTTCGGCATAGCCCTGCTCGATGATTGCAATCACGGTATCCGAGGTCTCCGCATTCAATTTGCGCATATAAGCCGACCATTCCGACCTGCTGTCGGACAAATGGCTCAAATTCTCGCCAATATAGATGTAAAACAGAGGGTAATGCTCACTATATGACGTCATTAGCGTTGTAATCAGGTCGCGCAGTTTAAGGCGCGGACTAAGGTCGCTGGTCTCGATTTGCTTGACGATTTCCAAATTGCGCTCGACGACCGTACGGACGAGTTCATCGAACAGCTCCTCTTTTGAGGATATGTAGTAATACAGGGACGCACGATCGATTTCGAGTTCTGCTGCTACTGCGCTGAGGCTCGAACCCTTAAAGCCCTGCCGGTTAAACACACGGATCGCGGCCTCGGCGATTTCCCTGCGGCGCCGCTGGTAAGAGGCACTCGAATCTTCCTTGGCAACCGACCTTCGCTTGCCGATATTACTAACTTTCGTCATGCAGTTCCCTATTTATATGGCAGCGTAGCCGACCTATTAGACCAAAATTGGGCGGATGAAAACCTGGCGACCAATCAAATCAATCCGCCATTTCGAGTGCAGCCGCTGGTGTAAAAGCGTTGGGCGCGCTGCGCAGCAACTTTCCGGGAAGCGCGCCTGTTGAGACACCATCTTCAAACGTCACCACGCCACTCACAATTGTTGCGCGATATCCGGTTGCGGTCTGGAGCAACCGCTTGCCGCCTGCTGGCAGATCGGCAACCATTTTCGGACGAGAGCTTCCAATCTTCTCATAATCAATGATGTTGACATCAGCCTTCATGCCGCGGGCCAGAGTGCCGCGATCATTGAGACCATAAAGCGCAGCCGTAGCACGCGATTGCTTTTCCACCGCTTTCTCGACCGACAGTGTCGGTCCCGCTTTCCGGTCGCGCGTCCAGTGGCTGAGCATGAAGGTCGGCATCGCTGCATCGCAAATGGCACCGCAATGCGCACCTGCATCTGATCCAGCCGCAATCACGGTCGGATTGTCCATCAACTCATAGAGGAAATCGAGAGAATAATCACCGTAGTTAACGAGGATCACATAGATATAACCGTGGCCCTCATTCTCCATCATCATGTCATAAAGGATGGTATCTTCAGAGACGCCCGCGCGCATGGCGATCTGCTGAACGCTCGATTCAAACGAAGGTTCATAATCGAGAGAGCCGTCAGCCTGTTCAAGGCGGAACATCATTTCGTAACGAAGCGCCGTACCCTCAAACGGCAGTTTGTCTGATGTCTCAGCGATGATCGCCGCCCGGATTTCGGGTTGCTGCAACTTCTTGACCTGATCTTCAAACGGAAGGTTAGCGAGTGCGTCATAGGTGGGTCGTCCCATGAACATGTGGAAGCTGCTTTGCAATCCCATTACGATCCCGGTCGGCCGCATGCTGATCTGCGGATAGATTTCCGCTCCCTGCGCTTGCGCCTTGCTCGTCAGCTCAACGGTAGAACGCCATTTTGTGGTGTTGCCCGGATTCTGGAACAGCAAATAGGTGAATTTGACATTCTTGCGACGCGAGACATCGGCCATCCAGTCAATTTCCTCGGCATCGGTCAGGCTTCCGGGGATGCCGTCAAAATTGATATCAGACACCACTTCGAAAATCCCGTGACCCGCCTTGCTAAGCGCATCGCCAAAGCCTTCCATCTCGTCAATGCTCACCTGCGTGCCTGGCACAACCTTGCCGTCCGCTGTCCTGTGGGCAGTGATGCGTGAAGAGGTAAAGCCGAACGCCCCAGCGTCAAGCGCTTCGCTAACAAGCGCCGACATCTCTACAATTTCGTCCGCAGAAGCCGGCTCATTATCTCCGCCTCTTTCGCCCATTACATAAGTCCGGATAGCGGCGTGGGGCACTTGAGAGCACACATCCATTGCATAGGATTTAGAGGCAAGCGCATCAAGGTACTGCGGATAGGTCTCCCATTCCCAGGTAATACCTTCGGTCAGCGCAGTGCCAGGAATGTCCTCAACGCCTTCCATGATGTTGATCAACCGGTCACGAAAATGCGGCTTCACCGGCGCAAACCCGACCCCGCAATTGCCCATCACCACCGTCGTCACACCGTGCCAGCACGAGGGCGACAGATAGGGATCCCAGCTGACCTGCCCGTCGTAGTGAGTATGGATATCAACCCAGCCTGGCGTAACCAGAAAGCCGGCAGCATCAATCTCGCGGCGTCCTTGGCTCTCTACGACACCAACAGTGGTAATGGTTTGCCCGTCAATTGCCACATCCGCTACGCGCCTTGGCGCACCAGTTCCGTCAACCACCGTCCCCCCACGAATAACCAGATCGTGCATCATGACTTCATCCTTTTTCAGTTCTGCTGCGTGCCAATGAGTAGGGGTCCAAAGTCCCAATTTATTTAACGCCGAGACCTTCAATCTGCATCAACAACTACCACACAATCATCTTTTGTCAACAGATTCGTTGATAACGTTAGTGAGATACTCAGTTGCTATAAAAGCTGGTAAGAACGACACTTAAACAGTGCTACTCAGGTCATCGAGCTCACGCCAATATTCGGCACCGCCATAGATCGGCCGCCTCAGCTCGGGGTGTTGCCGACAAGCGTGCTTATCTGAGCTTCTGAATAGCCCAGTCCGCCCAGTATCTCGCGCGAATGCTCGCCCAATTTTGGGGGGGGCTTGCGCAAACCGTCGGCGTCGGGGTCGATTGGCAGTCGCACTTGCATTTCTTTAAGCAAACACCGCTCGGCCACGACGGGCAAGGCGAGCGCCTCTGCCAGATCATTAACGCGGCCGCAGGAAATTCCTGCGCTGCCCAGATGAGCACGCCAATGTTCAACCGTCTGCAAATTGATAACCGCAGCAATAGCCAGATCAAGCGGCTCACGGTGCTGCAGCCGGTCCGCCGTCGTCCGGAAGCGAACATCCTCAATCAGCGTATCGAGCTTCAGCGCTTTACACAGGCGCGGGAACTGCTGTTCACTCGCTGTGGCAATAAGTAACTCTCCGTCCGATGCTTTGAACACACCGTAAGGCGCTGCACTGGGCGCGCCCGATCCAAGCTTCTCTGGCGGCCGACCCGTTGCGAGCATGCCCAGCAGTTGGTGGTTCATCATCGTGAAGGCGCTGTCAATCAAGCTGGGACGGATATGTTCTGCCTCGCCGCTGGCATTCCGGCGCAAGATGGCGGCGACGAGACCCATCGCTGCCCACATCCCGGTCGACAGATCGAGTATCGACGGCGCGACTCGGATGGTTGGGGAACCTGGTGATCCAGTAAAACTCATCATCCCGCTGACCGCTTGCACCAAGGCGTCATAGCCGGGCATAGTTTTGCCAATAGGACCATCGCCAAAGGCCGAGATTGAAGCCATCAGGATGCGAGGATTGCAGGCCTTGAGCGCGTCAAAGGTGATGCCGAGTTTTTCGCCTAAGCCCGGCGGGAAGCTCTCGATTATCACATCTGCGGTTTCAATCAGACGGAAGAGCGCGGCCTTGCCTTCGAGCGATTTGATGTCCAGCAAAAGGCTCCGTTTGTTGCGGTTCACAGACAGAAAAACCGTTGCTTCCCCCTCCCACCGGGGTGGCAGAGCGCGCGTGTCATCGCCGTACGGCGGGCGCTCAATCTTGATCACATCTCCGCCCATATCCCCAAGGATCATCGCGGCGAATGGTCCGGCAATATTGGTGCTGAGGTCCAGCACTCTTAGGCCGGGAAGGGTTTGGTTAAAGGTCATACGACGCGCTGCCGGCCTGGCATCCACGGATGGACGACAGATTCGACTATCACTCCTTGTCGCCCTTGTTGTAAACCGGCTCGCGCTTCTCCAGCGCTGCAGCCACGCCTTCGCGCAGATCGTTGCTATAGGTAAGCGCGGCAACTGCCCAAAAACTGGCATTCATTGATCCAGCCAGATCCATATGCCAGCTTTGGCGCAGCTGCTGCTTAGTTGCCTCTATCGCCAGCCGGGGCCGCTCTGCGATCCGCGCCGCCAGCGCTACAGCTTCTGTAATCAGGGCTTCAGGTTCGGCGATGCTGTTGACCAAACCGATTGCGAGTGCTCGCTCCGCATCGACCAGATCACCCGTCAGCGCAAGCTCTGCTGCCAAGCCGCTCCCGACCAATCGCGGCAAGAAATATGTGCCGCCATTGCCCGGGTTGAGGCCAAGCTTTATATAGGTCTCTCCCATTTTGGCTTTGGTGGAAGCAATGCGGACGTCGCACGCGAGTGCTAGATCAAGCCCCCCCGCAGTCGCCCCACCATTGATCGCGGCGATCACAGGCAGGCGACACGACACCAAACGCTGGGTGACAGGCCAAAGCACCCTGGCATTATACGGCTCTTGCTCACGAGCATGATCTTCGGCGAGAAATTTTTGGAACTCGACCAAGTCAGCGCCCGCACAAAATTGTTTACCCGCTCCCGTCATAACAAGCACGCGCACTGACTTGTCAGCTTCGAGCGCCTCAAGCGCGGCAAGCAGATCACGCGCCATTTCAGGAACCACACCATTGCCGCGATCCGGGCGGTTAAGCGTGATAATTGCTACGCCCGGAGCAGGCCGGTCAAGCAGGATGGTTTCGTAAGTCATGAGCTATCCTTAGCTACGCGCGAGCACAGTGGCTATCGCAAGCGCATATGTTCCGTCCAGCCAGCCGCCGCCATTGACCGCGAGCGCCAGCCGTGCACCTTCGACCTGACGCGCGCCAGCTGTCCCGCGAAGCTGATGAACCAGCTCGACAATTTGTGCGCATCCGGTCGCCCCAAGCGGATGGCCGCGGCTCAGCAATCCGCCGCTTGTATTCACTGGGGTGGCTCCGCCCAGATCAGTAACACCGTCGCGGATCAGCCTAAAGCCGTCGCCTTTGGCGCACAGCCCGATCTCATGATACTGCATCAGCTCTGCTGGCGCCGCTGCGTCATGCAGTTCGATCACGTCGAAATCCTGCGAGCCCACTGATGAATCCGTATAGGCCTTGGCCGCCGCATCGCCGACCGGATTGCCCGATGCGCCCGATGCGCCTGCCGAAGCCTTTACCTGGACCACCGGATGACCAATCGATGCCCCCACCTTGTCCGAACAAACGATAATCGCCGCCGCACCGTCAGTGACAGGCGAGCACATGGGCAGAGAGAGGGGTGCCACAATCATCCGACTCGCCAGCACATCTTCGAGAGACTGCGGTGTGCGCAGATGAGCTAGCAGGTTCATCGTCGCATTTTTCCGGTTCTTGACCGCGACACGCGCGAAATCAGAGAGCTCAGCGCCAGACTCATCGAGATATCTCTGTGCGACCGCCGCATAAAAATCCATCAGCAGCGAATTCGCGCTTATCTGTCCGGGCTCTGATTCGCCGATCTCTTCAATGTCCGTGGATCCGCGCAGCGCGTTGAACGGGCGGCTGCGGTCAACATGGTTCATCTGTTCCGCGCCCACCACAAGTGCGACTTCGACTGCGCCGCTTGCCACCGCTTCACACGCAAGGCTGAATGCCGATCCGCCGGAAGCACAGGCATTTTCGATGTTGAACAAAGGCACTTTTCCGAGCACCTGATGGCGAAGCGCGACTTGCCCCCGAACCATCTCTTGCTGCGAAATAATCCCAGAAATAGCATTGCCGAAGTAGATGCGATCGATCCGATCCGAGGCTAGACCGCTATCGGCAATCGCCTCCTCAATCGCGGCGAGCGCCAAGCTGCGCACACCACGCCCGACTTGCTTGCCAAATTGAGTCATACCGATCCCGGCGATGGCGACACCCTTCACACTAATGCCCTTGCTGCCGAAGCGCCGCCGCCGATGCGACTCTCATGACCAGCCCAATAGGCCTCGCGCACTTCGCGGCGGAGGATTTTGCCATAGCCACTCACCGGAAGCTCATCGACAAAATCAACTGCCTTAGGCTTTTTATAGCCCGCCATATGGTCCCCGCAAAACGCGATAATCTCTTGTGCAGTGAGCATCTCACCGGGCTTTGGAACAACGACAGCATGAACCGCCTCGCCCCAATAGTCATCGGGAATACCGAACACGACACAATTGGCGACCTTCTCATGAAGGATGATCACCTCTTCCACCTCGCGGGGGTAAACGTTGTTGCCGCCGCTTATCACCATATCCTTCGCGCGGTCGAGCAGGAAGAGATAGCCTTGCGCGTCAAAATAGCCGATATCCCCTGTGTGCAGCCAACCGCCGCGCAAAGCTTCAGCACTGGCCTGCGGATCTTTCCAATATCCCGGCATCACAACATCACCGCGCGCAACAACTTCTCCCACTTGTCCGGGTGGCAGCGGATTGTCGTCAGCATCAACGCAGTGCGCTTCCACATCTGTTCGCACTTGCCCTGCAGAGCCTATGCGAAGGTCGTTCGCGTCGAGCAGTTTCTGATGTGCCGCTGCCGTCAACCCAGTAATCGTGATTGGCGCTTCGCCCTGCCCGTAGAGCTGGACAAAAACGGGGCCGAATGTCGCGATTGCCTGTTTGAGTTGATCAACATAAATCGGCGCTCCGCCATAGCAGATTGCCTTCAGGCTTGAGAGATTATGGCGAGCGGGCACATGATCTTCGAGCATCTTGATGATCTGGGTTGGCGCCATGAACGCTATGTGCGACACTTTGAGCAGCTCAATAGTGCTCAGCAGTTCCTCGACATCAAAGCTTGCCGACGTGGTGATCGCGTTTGTTGCCCCGCGCGCAACGGCCGGGAGTGCAACGATCCCGCTACCGTGAGACATGGGCGCGCAATGCAGCACCATTTCTCCGGGCTGGATGTTATGGAGATCAGCAAGATAGTTCATGATCACCACGCGAACCATACGGTGGTTCCAGATTGCGCCTTTGGGCTTCCCAGTGGTGCCAGAGGTATAAAACAACCAGCAAATGTCTTCAGGCGCGGCCTCAACCGCACAGGGGAGCCTATTGGCCGGGTTGAGCAGAGTGTTGAATGCGTCGGTCGAAATCTGGTGAGTCAGACCGCCGAACAGGTCGCCATGCAAAGCGATGCCTTCGGCAAACTCCGGGCCGTGAACCAAGATCTTTGCACCCGAATTCTCAACGATATAGGCCATTTCACGAGCGTGGAGCCGAGCGTTAATTGGTACAACAACCAGCCCTGCCGCAAAGCACCCGAAAACGACTTCCAGAATCCGGGGCGAATTTGCTAGGCAAAAGGCAACCCGATCGCCTGTCTTGCACCCGAGCGCCAGGAGGTTCCCGCCGATTGCAAGCGACCGGTCTCGGAAATGAGCGTAGGTATGACTCTCCTCGCCCTGCAGCAAGGCCACCGTATCGGGCCATTGTCGCGC
>CALGEE010000277.1 GCA_937881525.1 uncultured Sphingomonadales bacterium
CTACGCAGCCGCGAAACAACTTGGCATGCACCGCAGCGGTACCGCAAAAGTTAAGCTCGAACTGCTAGACTAACCAATCGCAGCACGTTGCCATTCCGGCAGGTCCAGCGCCGTCATATCCTCCACACGGCGTAACTCAACCGACAGACCAAGTTCAGGATACGCGCAGCGTTGACGGCTAATGTCCGCGTTTTCCAAAGGCACCACCACCAGCCGCCGATTGACCTTTTGTCGCCAATTCATGCGCGCGGTATTTTCCTGCCCGACATAGCATCCCTTTGTGAAGGACACGCCATTCAGCTCGGCTGCATTTACCTCAAGCCATAAGGTTTGCTCGCTTCCAAGCTCCGCCAAGCCTTCAGGGATACCAAGGCCAAGACGATGTACGCGGTAGGTGGCGCTCACATCCACATCATCCGCCGACGGCGCCCCTAGCCATCGTTCGCCCAACTGAGCATGCCGCGGGTCGCTGCTACCTTCTGCGCTCCAATACACAGCGGTTTCCGGGTCTACCGCAATCGCAATCTTCCGCCGCAGCCGGTACATCGAAAGCCGCCGAATAAGCGCATCTGTTTGCGCGCTCTCGCAATCGATCAGCACATCGTCGGCATCGGCCCATAAAAGAAAATCAAACAATCCCTTGCCTTGCGGGCTTAAAATGCCCGCCCATGAGGGCATGTCTGCTGCTGTATCCTGCGTGACCAAACCCTGCAAAAATTGCCGCACGTCCTCTCCGGCTTCGGTCGGTGACAGGCGGATGATTTGACGATCAAAAAGACGGGTGTTTCTCATAGGTGACAGATAGGGGGGTGGACGCTTAAAGGGAAGCCATGACCGACCAGACGATTCTTACCATCCGCCGGCCCGATGACTGGCATGTTCATCTGCGCGACGGTGCAGTAATGCGCAGCGTGGTGCCTTACACCGCAAACCAATTTGCGCGTGCCATTGTGATGCCTAACCTGTCACCGCCCGTGACCGCGGTTGAGGCCGGCGCCGCCTACCGCGACCGGATCTTGGCCGCCGTTCCGCAAGGCATTAGCTTTACGCCGCTCATCACCGCCTATCTGACCGATGCAACAGACGGACAGGAGCTGGCACGCGGTTTTGCCGAAGGCGTGTTTACTGCCGCCAAATTATACCCAGCGCACGCAACCACCGGAAGCGCGCATGGCGTCACCAATGTGGCAAACATCATGCCCGCGCTTGAACAGATGGCGCGCATTGGCATGCCGTTGCTCATCCATGGCGAGGTGACCGATTCGCATGTCGACATATTTGACCGTGAGGCGGTGTTTATAGAGCAGACACTTTCGAAACTGGTGCGCGACCTGCCCGAACTTCGGATTGTCTTTGAACATATCACCACCGCCGACGCGGTCGCATTTGTTGATGCGGGAAGCGTTAACATTGCCGCCACCATCACGCCGCAACATTTGCACATCAACCGCAATGCAATGTTTGCAGGTGGCATTCGCCCGCATGCATATTGCTTACCAGTGGCCAAGCGCGAAGTGCATCGGCTTGCCTTACGCAAGGCAGCTACGTCAGGCAGTGCCAAATATTTCCTTGGCACCGACAGCGCGCCTCATGACAAAGCCGCAAAGGAAAGCGCGTGTGGATGCGCCGGCATTTTCAACGCACCATTCGCCATGGAAAGCTATGCCGCAGTGTTTGACGAAGAGGGCGCGCTGGACCGACTTGAAGCATTTGCGTCAGAAAATGGCCCGCGTTTTTATAGTCTGCCGCTCAATGAAGACCGCGTGACGTTGGAGCGCGTCGACACGGCTGTTCCAGAGCTCCTTGCGCTTGACGGTGTATCCGTCGTGCCATTTCACGCAGGTGAGACCCTAGGCTGGCGTTTTAGGGCTTAGGCTTTGGCTGCACGATAGGTCTTGTCAGCATCCGTTCATGTAAATCGTACTTTTTATGAACAATTATTCGGCAAGTTTCAAGCCGGTCCATTTGGCAAGAAACGCGTAAATGTCTGAATATTCCTCAATAACCTTGTCCGTCGGCTTACCGGAACCGTGCCCAGCACGGCTTTCAATGCGAATGATTTTTGGTTTGCCGCCCGTATCCGCCGCTTGAAGGGCGGAAATATATTTGAAGCTATGTCCGGGAACCACGCGGTCGTCGGTGTCGGCAGTCGACACAATAACGGCCGGATATACGACACCTGATTTAATGTTGTGATAGGGTGAATAGGTCATCTGCATTTTGAAATCGGCTTCTTTGCTTGGGTAGCCATAATCATCGACCCAGTAACGACCCGCCGTGAACCTATCAAAGCGCACCATATCCATCACGCCCACGGCAGCATGTCCCGCCGCAAACAAATCGGGACGTTGGTTCAACGATGCGCCGATGAGCAAACCGCCGTTGGAGCGACCTTCGATTGCAATTTTTCCCTTAGCTGAAATGCCCGACGCGATCAGATATTCCGCTGCGGCCGCGAAATCATCAAAGACGTTCTGCTTGTTCATCAGGCGTCCCGCGTCATGCCATGGCTTCCCATATTCACCGCCTCCGCGAATATTGGCCAGCGCAAAAACGCCACCCGACTGAAGCCAAGCCATCCGCGTTGGTGAATAAGTTGGCGTCTGCGAAATGTTGAACCCGCCGTAAGAATACAACAAAGTCGGGGCGCCTTGGGACAAATCGAGATCTTTTTTGTGGACCACGAACATCGGAATTTTTGTACCGTCTTTCGAAGGGTGAAATATTTGGGCCACGCTATAATCTTGCGGGTCAAAGCTCAACTTTGGCTGCGCAAAAACAGTCGAAACACCGGTGTCGCTGTTGAAACGATACACAGCGCCCGGTTGATTGAAGCTTGAAAAGCCGAAAAATGTCTCTGGGTCACCAGGCGTCCCGGAAAAACCACTAGCCGTACCGATGGCGTTAAGTTTGATTTCCTGCAAGGGTTTGCCGGCAAGATCCGTCATCAGCGCCATTGATTTGGCGTCCTTGATATAGGACAGAATAAGTCGGTTGCCGACAATCTGTGTGCGAGACAATGTTTCTTCACGCTCTGGGATGACGTCCACGAACACGGGTGTCTTCGCTCCCAGGTCGACAGTGACAACCTTCAGCTTTGGCGCATCCTTGTTGGTGGTGAACCATAAGATGTTACCCATCCCTTCGATGAGCCCCCAGTCATACTCAAGACCTATGACCAAAGGCTGCGCCCTCCAGGTCGGTTTTTTGCCGAGCGGCATCACATGCAATTCGTATTTCTCATCCGTGCCGGACGAAGTCGTGATCACTGCCCATTTGCCGTCATGCGTCACCTGCGCACTATGACCATATTCAGGCTTATCCGGCGTTGCGTAAACCGCTTTGTCTTCAGACTGTGGCGTCCCGATTTTATGATAATATACAGTCTGGTTGTAATTCAGCTGCTGGAATGCCGCACCTTCTTTTGGCTCGGCAAAGTGGGAATAAAGAAATCCGTCATTGCCCACCCAGCTTATGTTGGTGAATTTCGCCCATTTGATTTCGTCTGGCAACACTTTGCCGGTAGCGGATTCAATCACCTTAAGCGTGCGCCAGTCCGACCCACCGTCCTGAATGGAATACGCCAGCAACGTACCGTTCTTTGATGGTACCCAACTATCAAGCGCAGTGGCGCCGTCCTTTGCCCAACTGTTCGGGTCAATTAAAACACGATCTGCACCCGTCAGCCCTTTACGGACATAGAGCACCGATTGGTTTTGCAGGCCGTCATTTTTTGTGAAGAAATAATAGCCGCCCGCTTTTTCGGGAAGGCCAAAGCGTTCATAATCAAACAGCTTCTTCATGCGTTCGGCGAGAATTTTCTTGCCGGGTAATGTTTCAAGATACGCATCCGTAACTGCGTTTTGGGCTTTCACCCAATCGGCAACCTCAGGGTTCACACGGACGTCATCTTCAAGCCAACGATAGGGGTCTGCAACCTTCACTCCAAATTGCTCGTCGACAACATTTACAGTTTTGGTTTTTGGATAGATCAGCTTGACCGAGACATCCGTATTCGCAGCATCTTCGGCGCCAGCCATGGACGACACTGGCGTCAACATGATGGCTGCTCCAAGCAAAATTGCACTTCGCATAAAATCATTTCCCCAACTCTCAATTCTTTAAATCGAGAGTAAAGCGTCAGCGATATAACGCCAACCATATTGCGCGCCGTCCGACAGTTTATATTGGAGCTTCGTCGAATGATTTGCCGCGTGTCATACAAATCTGTGATGCTAAACAAGGGGTAAGTCATCGTCCCAACGCAACAGCCTGAGCCAAATAAAAAGGGCGGCAGCCTTTCAGATACCGCCCTTCCAAAGCTTGTTATGCGAGACGCGTTTACTCGCCGTCGTCGATGACGTCGACTGGACCGCTGTCTTGGCCTTTGGCATCAACATTGCGGTCAACGAGTTCAATGACGCCCATTGGCGCAGCATCCGAACCACGGAAGCCAGCCTTGATCACACGGCTGTAACCGCCGCTACGGTCGGCATAACGCGTCGCCAGTTCGTCAAACAGTTTCACGAGTTGCGTATCATCCATCAAACGGCTCATCGCGAGGCGACGGTTGGACAGGCCACCCTTTTTCGCAAGCGTAATCAGCTTTTCGATATAGGGACGCAATTCCTTTGCCTTTGGCAGAGTTGTCTTGATTTGCTCATGCTTGATTAGCGAAGCCGCCATGTTGCGAAGCATCGCAGTACGGTGCGACGTGGTACGCTGCAGCTTACGGTGGCCAACTTTATGACGCATATTTCATTCCTTCGTTCGTAAGGGGGCCGTATCAGGTACCCCAATCCTGGCCAGTTAAAGGCGGCCATTTTGCCCTTTTTTCTGGGCCAAAGCACTGCTTTGGACCGGGAATATTTAACCGAGCAGCTCTTGTTCGAGCTTCTTAGCCATTTCTTCGATATTTTCTGGCGGCCATCCGGGGATGTCCATGCCAAGGCGCAGGCCCATCGACGACAATACTTCCTTGATTTCGTTCAGCGACTTGCGGCCGAAATTAGGCGTACGCAGCATTTCGGCTTCGCTCTTTTGAACGAGGTCCCCGATGTAAATGATGTTGTCGTTCTTGAGGCAATTTGCGCTGCGAACCGACAGCTCCAATTCGTCGACCTTCTTGAGAAGATACCGGTTGAGTTGGTTTGCATCCGATTCTTCGGAAGACGCCGAGGGTGCAGCCATGCCAATCATCGGCGAAGATGCTGCCATCGAATCTTCGAAGTGGACGAACACTTGCAACTGATCCTGAAGGATACGAGCAGCATATGCCACGGCATCCTCGGGGGTTACAGTGCCATCGGTTTCAATGGTCAACGAGAGCTTATCATAGTCTAGTTCTTGACCGATGCGGGCGTTGTCGACCTTGTACGCAACCTGACGTACAGGTGAATACAGGCTGTCGACAGGGATCAGGCCGATTGCCGCATCCGCAGGACGATTAGCGACGGCGGGAACATAGCCCTTGCCGCTGTCAGCCGTAATTTCCATGTTCAACGTCGCACCATCATCAAGATGGCAGATGATGAGATCTGGGTTCATCACTTGGATGTCACCCGACACGGCGATGTCGCCGGCGGTTACGGAACCTGGGCCAGTTGCCGAAAGCTGAAGACGCTTTGGACCTTCGCCCTCCATCTTCAACGCGACCTGCTTGATGTTCAGAACAATGTCGGTGACATCTTCACGCACGCCAGCAAGCGACGAGAATTCATGCAATACGTTTTCGACCTTGATCGAAGTGATCGCTGCGCCCTGCAACGATGAGAGCAACACGCGACGAAGCGCGTTGCCGAGCGTTAAGCCAAAGCCACGCTCCAACGGCTCAGCAACAAAAGTAGCCTTACGCTTCGCATCGCTACCTGATTTGAGTTCAAGTGCGTTGGGCTTTTTAAGTTCCTGCCAGTTCTTGATATTGACGGACATGGATTTCCCCTTGAGTTTTGCAAAACCGGCAATTTGGTGCACCGTGCCGGCTCGCGGGTAAAAGAAGGAACGACTGATCAGCCGCCCCTGAAACGAATGTTTAGACGCGCCGACGCTTGGAAGGACGAACGCCGTTGTGCGGGATCGAAGTCACGTCGCGGATCGAGGTGATGGTGAAGCCAACAGCCTGCAAAGCACGTAGCGCGGATTCGCGACCCGAACCTGGGCCCTTAACTTCCACTTCCAATGTCCGAATGCCATGTTCAGCAGCTTTCTTGCCGGCGTCTTCTGCAGCCACCTGAGCTGCATAAGGCGTCGACTTGCGGCTGCCTTTAAAACCCATGGTTCCTGCCGAAGACCAGCTGATTGCGTTGCCTTGGGCATCGGTGATCGTGATCATTGTGTTGTTGAAGCTGGCATTGACGTGCGCGACGCCTGCCGAGATATTTTTGCGCTCCCGCTTTTTAATGCGCTGTGGTTCGCGTGCCATATAATGTGTATCCTATTCGAAAATGCGAAGAAAAAATAATCAGGCAAAAGCCAAATGATTACTTCTTCTTGCCCGCGATTGCCTTGGACTTGCCCTTACGGGTGCGCGCATTGGTGTGCGTACGCTGACCACGAACGGGAAGACCCTTACGATGGCGAAGGCCACGGTAGCAGGCGAGATCCATCAAACGCTTGATGTTCATCGATGTGGTGCGGCGAAGATCGCCTTCTACGGTGTAGCCCGCATCGATGGTTTCGCGGATTTGCAGAACTTCGGCATCCGAAAGGTCCTGCACACGACGGCTATGATCAATTCCCAGCTTAGTCGCGATTTCGACAGCCTTTGTGCGGCCGATACCGTGAATGTAGGTAAGCGCAATGATCACGCGCTTGTTGGTTGGAATGTTAACTCCGGCAATACGTGCCAATTAATTTACTCCTGCTCCACAGGTGCCCCCGAAAGGACGAACCCTATCTCAACGCTGATGATATCCCGAAACACACACAACCAGCCGACGCATTAAAGCGCTGCTGGCTGTACCAGATGTTCGGAATTAGCCGCGCCTTACGGTGAGTCGCGTCAACTGTCAAGGCCAGAGGCCCGCTATCCCTTGCCTTTGGTCTTGGTTTTGCCATCGCTGGCATTCTCTTCGATGAACGCGATGATCTTGCCAGCAATATCCTTGCCGCTCGCTTTTTCAATACCCTCTAGCCCCGGCGAGCTGTTCACTTCCATGATCACTGAGCCATGATTGGACCGCAACATGTCAACGCCAGCAACATTCAGCCCCATTGCGCGTGCGGCGCGAACAGCCGTTGACCGCTCTTCAGGCGTAATCTTGATAGATGACGCTGTACCTCCACGATGCAGGTTGGACCGGAAATCGCCCTCGGCGCCCTGTCGCTGCATCGACGCGACAACCTTGTTGCCAATAACAAAGCAGCGAATGTCGGTCGCATTGGCCTCTTTGATAAATTCCTGAACCAAGATGTTCACATTTGCCCCGCGAAACGCCTCGATAACCGAACGCGCCGATTTCTCGGTCTCGCCTAAGACCACGCCAATGCCTTGCGTACCCTCAAGCAATTTGATGACGACCGGCGCGCCGCCTACCATCTGGATGACTTCGTCAGTTTGCCGCGGGTCATGGGCGAAGGCCGTCACGGGAAGTCCGAGCCCCTTACGCGCCAAGATTTGCAATGACCGCAATTTGTCGCGCGAGCGGCCAATGGCAACGCTTTCGTTCAGCGACCACACATTCATCATCTCAAACTGGCGCAGCACAGCCAAACCATAAAAGGTAATCGACGCACCGATACGCGGAATGACTGCGTCATATTTGCCGAGCTTTGCACCTTGATAATATGCTTCAGGTCGATGCGATGTGATGTTCATCGTCACGCGCAAGGTGTTTAAAACTTCAATCTCATGGCCGCGCGCCTGCGCAGCTTCGACAAGCCTTTTATGGGAATAAAGATTGGCGTTTCGCGCCAACATAGCGATTTTCATCTGCTTATGCTCTCTTAAATCTCGGGTTTCCCCAGTACCCACCGTCGCCCGCTGTTGACGAGAAAGCCGCGCCTTAGCGTTCGCCGACCAATTAGCAAGGGAAAGGCCATTGAACGCCGGTTTGCCAAGGTGAGCTGCCCGTTCCAACAGCTTTTACCAAAACAAAATTGCGCCGAGATGACAAAGCGGTCCTGTTTTTCGCCATTTGACGAACGCACCATGCGCCGATCAACCACCGGCGCCTCATAGCGCTTGGGTTTTTCTCCAGAATTCAACCGGAACCAGAATTCAACATATTGCCTACCATCACGCGATATTGGCTTAATCCTGGTAGCGTGAATGGATGATGTGGCCGCGCCTGTGTCCATTTTGGCATGCACTTGTGACAAGCCAAGGCTTGGCACATCAACCATTTCGCACCAGCCTATTTCGATTTTATTGCCAGATTTCGCGCTGAGTCCCCCCGTCGACAACTAATTTGACTCCGCTCGGGACGGCTCACTGGCAGAGGTATCTTCATCCGGATTCGCGGTGCGGACCTCAGACGCTTCGTCAGAGACTGCTTCCTCAATCGTCTCAATATCTAGCTTGAAGCTATCCACCTTGGGTGGTTCCGTCGCTGCGGGCGCATAGGGCAACAACATGCTTTTAAATTGCTCACCCAGCACCTTATCTACGGCAGGTGCAATTTCCGATACTTTGTAGCGCATGTAACCACCCACTACATAAGAGAAGATGACCCGCGTACCCGCATTGTCCTTAGCAGGCTCCATTGCAACGGTAAGCGTGCCCATAACAGCCTCCGACTGGAGCGGACCAAGCGCACCTTGCAAGCGCAATACTTTGCCGGGCTGGGCAAAAATGACCCGCATATGCTCAACGCTACCGACGGTCTTTAACGCACTACCGGCATCTGCCTCTTGGATCAGTTCACAAAAACAACCATTGGCCTGCGCATCGATATAAAAGCCTGCGGTTGAGCCCGACCAGCTGTGCGCCTTGTTCCAATAATCCTTCGGCGTCAGCAGACGTTTCCAAATTTCTTCAGGCGTCGCGTCAACGGTCGCAATGTGAACCGAGTTGAAACCCGTATCGGACGCAGCTTTGACTTCAGCAAAGGCAGGAGAGGATATTGCGGCGAGAAGTCCGGCAGGAAAAAGGGCGCTTTTCATGTAAAAGGTCTAGTCCCGATTCAACGGAAATAAAAGCGCCGTCCTTTTTGAACAGAATTGACCGTTCCAAGTGAATAGCCCCTAGTTTTCTAGACGCCTTCTGTTTTCAAAATCCGCTGCCGCT
>CALGEE010000278.1 GCA_937881525.1 uncultured Sphingomonadales bacterium
GACCGTTCCCGGACGATTATCGACGATAATACTGGTTTTTTTGGGCGGTATTTGGTGCGCCTTTCAGAGCGCCGCAACATATTTCGAATACCGAGCCGATCAACGGCAACGGATGACGGAAGGCCGATGGAGATGGAATATGACAAACCACATTCTTTTGCTAAATGTACCCGTCCACAAGGGCTCTACTTATCTCGCACGACTGGTGAACGAGTTCCGCGCCAGTCAACGCTTTGCGCATGAACCCATCCAGATCTTGTCAACGCTGTTTCCTAACGGGCTACCCGACGATCTTGCAGATTTGGCGGTGGTACATCATGCTGGCGAAGCGTGGGATAGCAACGCTCTACAAAAAGCGGGTGCGACCGAAGCAGATGTCATCATTGTTCTATCCCAAAGCGACAGCGATCCTGCAACTGATGGCTGCACTTTGGATATAGTCGACAAGCTGCGCGAAATGGGTGCCAAAGGTAGAATATTGGCAGAATGCGTGGATGATGAAAATCGTACCAGGTTTAAGCGATTTGGGGCGGACATCGTGGTGAGGCCGATCCGTAGTTACCCGGAAATGATCGTGCGAGCTGTCGCAGCGCCCGGGGCCGAGGCAATATTGGAAGATCTTTTCACGAGTAAAGGGGATGAAGTCTGGCGTTACAATATTGCAGTTGACGGATCGGTCTGGAAGACGCTGCTAACTGCACTTGTTCAAGAAGACATCGGTATCCCCATCGCTTATCGCGACGCGGCTGATGGCAAGATGCAAATAAACCCTCGCCCAGACGCTTTGGTAAACGCTGACAAATTGTATGTTCTTGTCCGCACAGGCAATGCTCGACAGGACAAAGAGATCGCTGAGCTGTTGAAGTTATGCCCTAAAGTCGATGGTGCAAACGCCGCCACTTGAAGTCATTACAATGTGCTAAGTTCGGTCACAATGGAACGTTTGTGCCAAAGGATATGAACTTACTGAGCGAGTGGTGGCTGGAGCTGCTTGAACCTGGAGGCTGTCACAACAACTCCACCGCCTGACTGAGTTGATCGGAATTTACGTCGATGTATCTTTGTGTAGTGGAAATGTGAGAATGCCCCGCCAGCGCCGCCAGCAACCGCACCCCAACCCCTTTGTTGGCCAAGCGTGTGATATAGGTTCTGCGCCCAGAATGGCTTGAAGCGTCTTTGAGCCCACAAGCTTTGTAGATGTCCAAAAACAGCTGGCACATCGTGTTTGCGCTGAAATGCCCACCCTTTTGGCTAGCAAACAGCGGGTGCTGCGAGTTGGCCAGTTTGATCGTATCCCTATAGTGCACTAGCGCACGCCGCAAGCGCTGGTTCAGGTAAACTGTGCGTGTTTGCCCGCCCTTGCTTTGTGCTACTGACAGGATGAACTGCTCACGCACAGCGCCCGCTTCATCAAACACATTGCCCACAGTAAGCGCAGCAATTTCCTTGGCGCGCAGACCTGCATAGAAGCTGACCATGATGATGGTCCGGTCACGAACCGGATGACGCCTGCTGCCTGTATAGTGTAATACTCGGCGCAGCTGCGCTTCGTTTAATGTCTGTGCTTGCCGCATTCAAAACCCCCAAAAACCTAATGCTTTGCTTGCTTTGACTATAAAGTCTGAGGTTTCGGTTGGTCGACCGATTTCCAGCCAGCACCTTTCTTTATGCTTTTCAATTGGTTAAGCAATAATCTCATACAATGCGTGTTCTATGAGGTTTTCAGCTGTGTAGTGCAGCGCAGGTTTAACTGCGCAGTTATTGCTGCTTTGATGACTGCAACTGCACGGATTTCACAAATATAATCATACCTGTATAATCTGTGAGAAAGCCGATGAGCCCCTATCCTTTCGGACGGGTCTTTGTGTTTACAGATTGCGCAATGTGGATTCAGCACATACTAACCTGCCGATACTGACAATAAGAGGTTTTAAATGTCTGACTTTAATCTGGACAGCATGTCGCTTGCTGAACTCAAGCAACTGCACAAAGACATTGCTAAGGCAATTTTGACATTTGATGATCGGCACAAAGCTGAAGCCCGTGCCAAAGTGGAAGCATTGGCAAAAGAATTTGGCTTTTCTCTTGCTGAGCTGATCGGCACAACCAACAAAACACGCCGCACGTACGTGGCCCCTAAATATCAGCACCCTGAGAATTCAAGCGTCACATGGTCTGGTAGAGGG
>CALGEE010000279.1 GCA_937881525.1 uncultured Sphingomonadales bacterium
TTTGGTGAAAACCATCACGCGCGCTGACCTTGAAAAGCTGGTTGATGATTTGATCAAGCGTACGCTTGAGCCTTGCAAAAAGGCGTTGACCGATGCGGGCATCAAGGCCGATGGCATTGATGAAGTCGTGATGGTCGGCGGCATGACCCGCATGCCAAAGGTGCGCGATGTCGTGAAGAGTTTCTTCGGTAAAGAACCGCACACCGGTGTGAACCCAGACGAAGTCGTTGCAATGGGCGCCGCCATTCAGGCCGGCGTGTTGCAGGGTGACGTCAAGGACGTGCTTTTGCTCGACGTGACGCCATTGTCGCTCGGTATCGAGACGCTCGGCGGCGTGTTTACGCGCATGATCGACCGCAACACGACGATCCCGACGAAGAAGAGCCAAGTATATTCGACCGCAGAAGACAATCAGAATGCTGTCACCATCCGCGTGTTCCAAGGCGAGCGCGAAATGGCGGCTGATAACAAGCTGCTTGGCAATTTCGACCTTGTTGGCATTCCGCCAGCTCCTCGCGGCGTGCCACAGGTTGAAGTGACTTTTGACATTGATGCCAACGGCCTTGTCAGCGTGACCGCAAAAGACAAGGGCACGGGTAAGGAACAGCAGATCAAGATCCAAGCATCGGGCGGTCTGTCAGATGCGGATATTGACCAGATGGTCCGCGATGCCGAAGCCTTTGCCGAAGAAGATAAAAAGCGTCGTGAATCGGCAGAAGCCAAGAACAACGCCGAAAGCCTTGTCCACTCCACCGCGAAGCAGCTTGTAGAACATGGCGACAAGATTGACGCCGCGTTGAAGGGCGAAATCGAAGCGGCTGTTGCGGAAACCAAGACCGCCATCGAAGGTGGCGATGCCGAAGCGATGAAGGAAAAGGCAACTGCCTTGGCCCAAGTTGCGATGAAGCTTGGTGAAGCGATTTACAAAGAAGAGCAAGCGGCCGGAGCTTCGGCAGAAGCCGCATCGGAAGAAGCGCCAGCAGACGACAATGTCGTTGATGCCGAATTCTCCGAAGTCGAAGACGACAAGAAAGACTGATGTTGAAAGTTTCCGGCCGCCGCTCTCGAAACGCAGCGATGGCCGGAAAGTCCGGGGGGTTAGTCAGTCATGAATCTCGACATTGATTATTATGAATTGTTGGAAGTCGAGCGGACAGCGGATGAAAAGACGCTAAAAACCGCCTATCGTCGGATCGCGATGGAATGCCATCCCGACCGCAACCCCGGCTGCGACCAGTCCGAAGCCAAATTTAAGGCCATCAGCCATGCCTATGACGTCCTAAAAGATCCGCAAAAGCGTGCGGCCTATGACCGTTTGGGCAAGGCCGCGTTTGAAAATGGCGGTATGGGTGGCGGCGGCCAAGGCGGCTCAGGCTTTGGGGATTTCTCCGACATATTCGAGAGCTTTTTTGGCGATGCCTTTGGTGGACGCCAGCGTGGGCCTGCACGCGGGGCAGACCTGCGCTACGACCTTGAAATTTCACTCGACGAAGCTTTCCATGGCAAAGACGCCGAGATTACCATTGACGTCGCAACGGCGTGCGGCACATGTGAAGGCACTGGCGCGACGCCGGGGTCCGGCAAACGCCGCTGCAACCTGTGTGCAGGTCACGGCAAAGTGCGCGCGCAGCAAGGCTTTTTCGTTGTAGAACGTACATGCCCCACCTGTCATGGTCGCGGCGAAGTTATTGAGTCCCCATGCCGTGCATGTGGCGGCGAAGGACGGCTGGATGAACGCAGAACCATTTCGGTCAATATCCCTCCGGGCGTTGACGAGGGAACGCGCATTCGCGTTGCCGGCAAAGGCGAGGCTGGGCCAAATGGTGCAGCCGCGGGTGATCTATACATCTTCATCCATTTGTCACGGCACAAGGTGTTTGAGCGCGACGGCACGACATTGTTCTGCCGTGTGCCCGTAAGCTTCACCACAGCGGTGCTGGGTGGCGAAATTCGTATTCCGGGCCTGGACGGTGCGGAGCATATCATCGTCGTTCCAGATGGCATCCAGTCGGGCAAGCAGCTGCGCCAGCGCGGGGCAGGTATGCCCGTGTTGCAAGGACGTGGCCGCGGAGACATGGTTATTCAAATCGACGTAGAAACGCCGTCCAAGCTGTCGGCCCGTCAGAAGGAAATCCTGCGCGAGTTCCGCGAAACCGAAACCGGCGAAGAATGCCCCCAATCAAAGGGTTTTTTTGATAAGCTTAAGGGCATTTGGGACGGCATAGCGCCGTAATCGCATGCGGTAGAAGGTCAGATGTGAATCTGATCTACCTCGATCCGAAGCGTGTCTATGAGGGGACGGATTTGCGTGAGCCGGTCCTGCTCCTCATCAAGGATGGCATGAAACACCTGTCGCTTGTAACTTTGCGCGCGGCTGGCCGAAAATTCATGGCCCTGTGGCAGTGACGACAGCAGAATACTAATCATCCGCTCCGCGCCATGCAAGCGGCCCCAAAGATAGTCATTCTCGCGATAGGAACGGCTGAAAAACGCGCCGAAATTGTTGAACTGGATGCCTTTAAGCGTGGCTGCGGCGCCACCCTTGCGAATAGAGGTGCAGTCCTCGGGGGAAATGCGGTCCACTTTGACAGGGTCGAATTCGTCCAAGCCTTCGTCCTGCAACAAGGGCAAAGTCGCAATATCGTAAAGCGTATAGCCTAGATAGCCAAGCAACATCGCCCGGCGCGCCTCCACCGGAAGCGTAAGCAACGCCTGACATAGGATTTTATCGACCTGCGTGTCCTTTCTGATCAGGTCGCGCTGTGCGGCAAGATGGTCCATCAAACCTGCCGGATTGGAGACGCCAGCTTGCGCAGCCAAAGCAAAATTGGCACCCAAAAACTCCGCCGTTTCCAGATCTAGAAACACAGCGAGGCATTTATAAATGGCATCGCGCATGTTGGTGATATTGTCGTCCGGCACGTCTATGACATTCTCGACCTCTTCGGTCAGGTGGCGTGCGAGGAAGCGCAGGCGGCGGATCCGAAAGCGCAGGTCATGTGCGCGGAAAAAAGCGATCGCCTGTCGCGTCTTTTCCTTGCCAGCGCGTTGCGGCATGTCGTCAACACCACGGGCCTTAATCTCTGTCCATAATGCGCTGCGGAGCGCACGAAAAAAGGCGGGGGATGAATCGGGAAGGCTGCGGCGTGCGGTTGCGACAATGTCGTCAACGACGCCTGCAACTTTAAGATGGCTATACGCACGATAGCTAAACCCAACTGCCACAATGGCTTTTTGCTGCGCCGATTGCCGCCACTTTTGCATACGGGCCGCTGTCGGCTGGCTTAGGAACCATGTTTTGCCAAGCAGCGTTTCGACCGTATTTTCTACTTCGTCGCTAAGACTATCGACGATGCGGCGGGTCTTTTCGATCCGGTCAGAGCGCCCCGTGATTTTTTCCAGACTGTCGCGGATAGGCTGTTCGCGTGGGATGTTGGATGTCGCACCCAATATGGTCGAGAAAAACCCCGGTGGCTTGCGCGGCATATCGGGGTTGCCGTCCGCATTGCGCTTGCCAAATCGGAAACTGTGGCGCCCCGGCTTTGGATCGATATACACAAAGCGCCGGTCTACTTCGCGGCGTGCAGGGCGGTTGCGTAATGCTGCAATCGCTTGGTTGAAGGGCGCGTTTGCAAGGACCGAACCGTCAATCAGCATCGTATCCTCGGCGGCATTGGCGGCAAATTGTTGCGGCAATATACGTTTTAAAAATGCACTGCGGCCAAGCCATGTGACATTCTCG
>CALGEE010000280.1 GCA_937881525.1 uncultured Sphingomonadales bacterium
GGCCCCTCAATCAGATAGGTATCGTTGGAAAAGCCGGTAGTCATCGGTATCACCGCCGTGATCGGCGCTTCAACCGCCAGTAGCCCGGACAAAATGCTCTGCAGCTCTGCATTGTCACGCGGCATGGCGGCAGCCTCTCTAAAACGACATACAGGTTGTATGTAGGATAGTCATTGAGCTGTCAATCGGGTCAGGCGCCCCGCAGTCTGACTTAGCCCAAGCAAGATGAGCGCGCTTGAACGAAACACACCATTTAACCCAAATGCGATGTGACCCTAGGTCTAATGCTAATCATTAACCCGCTGTAATCCCGCGATCTGCATTCAGGCATGCCCCATGGATTGATTTTCCGCGTGGCCCCGCCAGCATCAGAATCAAGTCGGTCAGGTCTTCGGGTTCGGATGATCCGCGCAATGGTGAATAGCGACCAACAAGTTGGAAATCTATACCTTCGGGGATAGAACCCAATTGCGTCATCGCGGTGTTAATACCACCCGGAGCAATGGCGTTGATCCGCACCGGCGAGTGGATATATTCCATCGCCAGTGATTTGGTCAGGTTAACCAACGCCGCTTTGCTCGACGCATAATGAGTCAGATAGGCGTGTCCCAAAAACGCCGACGCAGATGCCACATTGACCACACTGCCTGCGCTTTGGATCAAATAAGGCAAGGCTGACTGAATGACGAAAAACGGCCCGCGCACGTTGACGCCGTGGATTCTGTCCCAAATTTCAGGAGTGATCGCGGTCGCATGGTCAAAACGGAACGCGCCCGCGACGTTGCAAACGACATCCAATTGGCCAAAAGCTTCAACCGCTTTGGGAGCGAGCGCCGAGCAAGCCCCGACATCGGAAAGGTCTGTAGGAGCTGCGATAGCTTTCCCGCCCATTTCCTGTACTTTGGCAGTTGTCGCCTCAAGCCCTGCGGCATCGACGTCCGCCAAGACCAACCGTGCGCCCTCGGCTGCAAAGGCGAAAGCGGTTGCCCTGCCTAGCCCTGAGGCCGCGCCGGTTACGACCACTACTTTATTGTGAAATTCACCCGCGCTCATGCCCCATTTCCTGTTGTGCTCTGTTTTACGTCGATGCCTGCGAGCGACGCGTCGGCGCGCCAATCGCGCAAGATCTGCACGAAATCCATCAACGGGCCAAAATAGGGAACCATTCGCATCGTTGCAGGGGTAACGTTCAGGTTGCCCTCGCCGTTGAAATAGCCTGGTGTGCATTGGGCAAAAAACATTGCTTGGGCGCCCAGCCTGCCGATAAGTGTATGGAACCAAGCCTCCTGCGCTTCGGCTTTGGGCTCGATTTCGGCAATGCCACGGTCCAGGCAATGCGCGATCAACCAGCTGGCGTGATTGGCCAGTTCTGTCATCAGATGCGCAAAATTTATGGCGACTCCGCCCTGCACCTGATCAAAAATCAACAGATTGGGAAAGCCGCGTGCAAGCATGCCGTGCAAGGTGGCGGGTCCATCGACCCAGGCGTCGGTCATGCTGACGCCACCGCGACCGTAAATCTCGATGCCCAATTTGCTTTTATAGCTCGTACCGGTTTCAAATCCGGACCCGTAGATGATGCAATCGACAGGATATTCGACGCCATCGACGACAACAGAATTCTCGGTGATGCGCTCAACACCCTTGCCCGCGGTATCAAGCAGTTTGACATTGGCGCGATTGAATGCGGGCAAATACTCATCGTGAAAGCACGGCCGTTTGCACATCTGGTTATACCAGGGTTTCAGCGCGTCTGCGGTTGCTGGATCGGTGACGATCGATTCAATCCGCGCCCGAACGCCTTCCATCGCCTCCAAATCGAGCAGGCGCTCTTCATCGGTCGAAAGGGCAAGCGCGTTGGGATTATTACCGAAAATTTTGCTGAAGCCATCGTTGACCATATCTTCACCCGCCGGTTGCCCGGCGACGATCCGCGTGAAATTTTCCACGCGTTCCGTCTGCCAGCCGGGTTGCAGCGATTTTGCCCATTCAGGATCGGTGGGACGGTTGGCGCGCTCGCCTACCGTCGAAGGCGTGCGTTGCAAAACGTACAGTTGTTCCACGGTTTCGGCGAGGCGTGGAATGATCTGCACTGATGTCGCACCAGTGCCTAATATTGCGACCTTTTTGTCAGCGAGTTTGTCCATCCGCTCCGTCGGGCTGCCACCGGTGTAGCTGTAGTCCCAGCGACTGCTATGAAAGCTTTTGCCCTTGAAGCTTTCGACGCCGGGAATGCCGGGAAGCTTTGCCTTATGCAAAATCCCGCCAGCGATAATGAGAAACTTCGCATGGATTTTGTCGCCACGGTTAGTTGACACTTCCCAGCGCCCGCTACCATCCTGCCAGCGCACTTCTTGCACCAATGTCTGGAACAGTGCTTTGGGATAGAGATTGAATTTCTCCGCAATGCGTTGGCAATGGGTGAAAATTTCCGGAGCCTTGGCGTATTTTTCAGATGGTATATAGCCGGTTTCTTCGAGCATCGGCATGTAGATATAGGATTCAATATCGCACGCCGCACCGGGGTAACGGTTCCAATACCAGGTTCCGCCAAAGTCGCCTGCCTTGTCTACTATTCGCACATCGGTGACGCCCTGTTGCGCAAGCCTTGCGGCGGCCATCAAGCCACCGATGCCTGCGCCGATGATCGCGACCTCAGTTTCAGTGATAATGGCTTCGCGGGCGAAGTTGGGATCGGCATAGGGATCGCGGTCAAAATCTTCAAAAATGCCCGAAAAATCCCGATACTGCGCGGTTCCATCGGGACGTAGGCGCTTTTCGCGCTCGCTTTGATATTTCGCTGTTATCGTGTCCAGCTTTGCGCGAGCAGCACTGTCATTTACGTCGGTCATTGAATTCCGCTCCGGCATTTGTCTACAACTGTGTACAAATGTGGACGGATGATTGCAAGCGGTCTATGCAAAGATATATGGCGCGCCCGAAACCCACAAATGGTACCATCGCCCGCGATGCGGTCCGCACCCGCGAAAACATTCTGGGCGCGGCGCAACATCTGTTTGCGCGCAAAGGCTATACGACCGTCGGTGTGCGCGAAGTAGCGGCCGAGGCGGGTGTAAACTCAACGTTGATCCGCCGCTATTTCGGGTCGAAGGAAGGGCTGTTTCGCGCAGCGGTCGAGGATTTTTTGCAGGTTGAACCATTTACCGATGGCCCTCGCGCAGAATTTGGCGAACGTGCTGTAGCACTGCTTAAATATGGCGAGGAGATACCCAGCGCTTTAGCAATGATGATGCATGCCACCGCTGATCCAGAGGCCCGCGCATTATGCAGTGCGCTGATGCATGCCCGAATCGATCAACCGCTGGCGGACTGGCTGGGCGGAGAAAACGCTATGGCGCGGGCCGCGCAGATCAACCTGTTGTGGATCGGCTATATGGCCGCCCGACAAGTCTTGCCCCTGCCCGCACTGGCCGGTGAGGTGGTGGACGAAACGCGACATTGGCTCGCGTTGACGATACAAGCGTTAGTAGACGCCGATGACCTAAAGTAACGGCGGCAATAGTCGCAGTTCGGACATGCGGTGTAATTGGCCCGCCAGTGCGGCAAAACTATCACGGCATGCGCCAAAGCTAGCCTGCCGCAGCTTGATCGTGCTGAGCAGCACCGGCGGGCGCTGAGCAACGCGGAGGCTTGATAACAGATCGAGATAGTGATGCGATTGGCCTAGAAAGGCCGATAATGATGGTTCGATCAGGCCGTGCCGTGCGGCCAATGACGCCCA